>CAYZNA010000183.1:0-7411 GCA_964478665.1 uncultured Anaerolineales bacterium | reverse complement strand
CCCCTGGCACCTCCCTCACTCCTCCGCCTCCGGCAGGGCGAGTAACGCATCCGGAGTCTCCAGCAGCCCGCTGAACACCGACAACCGGCGCAACAGCGGATCATCGCTCAGCGCCTTTATCTGCCTCGGCACGCTCTTCATGCGCGCGGTAGAGCCGACCACCTCGGCCAGATGCAACAGCACCATCTCGTGCGACTGCGGCTCGTCCACCTCCCCGTGCCGCCAGCCCTCCACCATCTGGCGGATCAGCTCCAGCCGGGCCAGCGCGCGGGCGTACTCCGTCAATTGCAGCTTTTCGGCTTCTCCGGCGGCCTGCAGGATGCGCCCGTCGCGTTGCCATTCGGCCCGCCAGGTGCGCACGTTCTGATCCAGCACGTTCTGCGGGATCTGAATCTGGCCCAGGCCCACCCACAGCAGATCCACCCCCATGTTGGCGAAACGCTTGCGTCCGGCCACATTCTCAAAGGTGGCCCGGATGTGGTCGCGAATGTCGCCAGCCTGCGGCTGAATCAGTTGATCCAGCGTGTGGCGGGCAATATACTCACGGATCTGCCTGGCCACCGCGCCGGGCACGGCGTCGGTCCATTGCGACGGCCCGCCCTTGCCCACCACCCGATCGTACACAATGCGGCCCACCGCGGCAGTGGAAAACGGGTACACCTCGGCGCTGGAGCGCAACCGGTTGCCGGTGCGCACGCGAAATGAGACCTGCACATCTTTGATCTTGACCTCGATCCCGTCGCGGGTCAGCGCCGGCACTTCCGCCCGCGTGCGGAACTGGTCGCGCAAGTCCACCACGTCGCGCAGGATCTCGAAGCGGCGCATGAAATAGCGCCCGGCGGCTGCCACGCCGGAGGGCGCTCCCAACCGCTCGAGCACCGCCGCGTGGCCGGAGGCCACTGTGACAAAGCCCGGCCCGCCGATCCTGGCCAGCGGGCCGTCTCTGTCCTTCTCGTCAAAACCCCCGGCGCCGCCCGTGGCCGTGGGATAGTCCTTCCCGAACACCGCGCCCATCATGTAGCGCGCAGCGGTGTTGCCTTCGGCGGGCAATTCAAACAAATCACGCACGTAGTTGGCGCCGAGGCGCAGAGCCAGCACAAAGGCCACCACCGCCGGCAGCGCGTGGCGCAGGGTCTGGGGCAGAAACAGGGAATACAGGAACTGGGCCGCCTGCAGCGTGGGTTCCTGCCAGCTCTGCGGCAGGGAGGGCAACGCCGCGAACGAGCCTGCCAGCAGCCTGTCCAGCGCCGGGTTGGGGGGGACGTGCTCGGCAACGCGCCCGAGCAGGATGAAGCCCACCATCAACGCGATCCCCAGATACCAGCGCACACGTCCCCATTGGCGGTCGCCTTCCAGCACGCTGTACAGGGAAAGCTCGAGGCGGCGGTACAGGCCCGGCAGCAGGCGGGGGGAGTGACGGATCATGTGCTGGCCTCGAGCGCGCCCTGCGGCGCCGGCTCGCGCAGGCGGGGGAGCGCCTGCTCTGTCTCCGGGGGCAAGCCGGTCCACACGCGCATGGATCTGAGCTTGTTCACCAGATCATCGGGCATTAACAGGCCAACCACCGGATCGGAGGCCACCCGGTTCAGTTGCTCGATCATGCGTTGGGCAATTTCGCGCCGGGTGTCCTCGCTGTCGTTGGCGAACAACTCGCGGATGCCCTCGTTCACTTTTTGATACATCTCAGCCAGGGCCTCGGCGCGGGCGCGCTCTTTTATCTGTTCCACTTCCACGTCCCCGCGCGAGAGGGTGGTGGAGATTTCTTTCTGCCAGCGGGCCTGCCACGTGGCAAAGCGCTGTTTCTTGACTTCCTCCGGCAGCTCCGGGGGGCTGAACGAGACCGACGCCACCCGGATGCCGCGCTCGGCCAGCACGGGCGCGGCCCGCACGGCCTCGGTCAGCCGCCCGCGCAGCGCCGCCAGGGGATTGGCCCCCTCGGTGTACTGCTCGCCGGCCCGAGCGGCGGCGGAGCCGGGGCCGGCAAACAGGTCGTCAAGGTGCAGGCGCTGCACCTGATCGCGGAAGCTCTCGGCGGCCACAATCGCCGGCAGTTCGGTCCACGGCAACACCTCCCGATCGCCCACCACCCCGCCGTACACCGCCCGGAAGGCGGCCTGCGGGTCGAAGGGATAGGCCGGCTTGCGGCGGGTAGGGGCGACCCGCCGGGTCGCCCCTACCCGCCGGCCGCCGCCGCCCTCTCGCGACTCGGCCCCTGACTGGTCCCCCGGATCGAGGCTGAAGATCGCCGTGACGTTGGCGCTCAGGGTAATCCCGTCGCGGGTGAGGGCCTGGGTGGCCTGGGCGCGGACCTGCTTGCGCAGATCGAGGACGGCCACGATCTTCTCCCCCGGCTCGGTGAAGGTCACCCCCGGCCCCACTGCGCGCGAGAACTTGCCATTCCGCTCGAGCACCGCGCCGCTGGCGCCGTCAATCAAAACTACCCCGGCTCCGCTGCGTTTGATCTCCTCCGCGTCGGCAACCAGTTTGCCGTCCTGCACAAACACGATCGGGCCGTGAGCGCCGATGACATACAGGGCCATGCGCTCGACCGCTGCCAGCCGTTCGCGCAGGCTTCGCACCGGCAGCACGAACTGGGAAATCAGCGCCAGCCCGCCGGCGAGCAGCACCACGAACGCCGTCCCGTCCACCACCCAGCCGGCCAGCGTCTCCTCCGGCTGGTGATAGTGCAGCAGGGCATAGACCAGCAGCACGCCCACCACGGGCGCGGCAACTCTGAACCACGGTCGGCGGAAGAAGGAGAGACTCATTGGTGGAGGATTGTATACCAGATGAGGCGAGGCGGGCAACAAGGAAAAGAGCGCGCAGCTGGTTTTGACCTTTCCGGCAATAGGCCTATAATGCGGCGTGCGCCGTCTTCCCGCACACACCTGCAATGCCCTCCCTCTCTTCCTCCCCGGCGACGCCACGTAGTCCTCGAATGTCCCCTGATACACGACCAGCACCTGCAATGCCCTCCCTCTCTTCCTCCCCAGCGACCCCTGCCGAACCCGGCCAGCGATTGGTCGGGATTGTGACGCGCGTGCGCCCCTACGCGTTGGCCGTACGCCTGCCCCAATTGAATGACCGCTCCGGCATCGTCCGTCAGCGCGAACTGTCGTGGGAGCAACCTTCCCTAGACCCTGTGGCGACCTATCACGAAGACGACGAGTTGCCGTTGGTCGTGCTGCACGACCCGGGCGACGGTCTGCTGGAACTCAGCCTGCGCCGGGCCGTGGCCGACCCGTGGGAAAAGTGGGGGCGGGCATTGCGCGTGGGGCAGACGGTGCGCGGCACAGTGGTGACTTTGCGCGAGTTTGGCGCGTTCATCGAACTGAAGCCCGGCCTGCAGGCGCTGCTGCCAAGCAAGGAAATCGCCCCGTGGCGCGTGGACCGGCCGGAAGACGTGCTTTGGATGGAGGACGTGGTGGAAGCGGTAATCACCCGCCTCGAAACCCAACGCCGCCGGGTGCAGGTCAGCCTGCGTGCCCGGATGGATCAGATTGTCTCCGGGCGTGCAGGCGGGGGACGGCCCCCCTCCCCAGACTCGGCCTTCATCCAGAGCGCCACGGCAGGGCCGGTTGTGCCAGAAGCCCGACTGATCCGGCGCGTGCTGGTGGTGGACGACGAAAAAGCCCTGCGCGAACCGCTGCTGGACCTGCTGCGTCGCGCCGGGCGCGAGGCCGACGGCGCGGACAACCCGGACGACGGGGCCAGACTGGGAATTGAACGCAGCTACGATGCCGTGTTTATGGACGTGCACTTTTCGGCCACCCTGGATGGCCACGAAGCTGGCGCCCGGATTCTGGCCGAACACCCAACCACACTGATGGTGTTTATGAGCGGCTTGCCCATGTCCGAGCCGGAATTCGAGCAACTGTGGGAAGCCGGCGCGACGGAGGTGCTACTTAAACCGCTCGCAGAAGACGACTGGCTGCAATTGCTCACCCGGTTGGAGCGCGGCGAAGTGCGCCCCGGCCAGCCATCCGGTCTCATCCCGCGCCCGGCCCCCGCACCCGTGGCCTCCCCCGTTGCCGCGCCGCTCACCGAGGAATTGTCCGGCCTGTGTCAGCGGGTGAAAGCCAGCGCCACTGCCGTCTTTCGCATGGACCGGCAGACGCGTGAAGTGACCTGCCTGACCAGCGTGGGCCTCACCCCCGCCGACTGGCAGCGTGCCCGCGACTCGCTGGCCTACAGCCCGATCAACGACGTGATCGCCGGCCAGCAACCCATCGAAGAGCGCGACGTGAAGGGGCGGCGCATGGGCAAATACGCCAACCTGCTGACGTTGCTGGATTTCGACGCTTGCATTGCCGTGCCTCTACCTGTGGCCGGCCATCCGCCGGAACACGCCCTATTCCTGTTCTGGGCTGCCGGACAAACGTGGGAGGCCGGAGCAGTAAGACAGGTTCGTGCGGCTGCCGGTGGGGTCAGTCTAGCGCTGGAGCGCGCCGGTTGGCAGGAGAAGATGGTTCAAATCCAGCGCCTCATATTGGCCGGGGAACTGAGCGTAGTGCTGGCGCACGAGGTGAACGGCAAGCTCTCCGGCATGGACCTCCGCCTGGCGAATCTGAAGGCAACCGCCCATTCGCTGGCAGCAGGCTCCCCAAAAGACGCGCCCGAACGGCTGGCCGCCCTGCAGGACGAACTGGCCGCGCTGCGCGCCGATATGGGGACGACACTCGCGCGCACCCGCGATTTTCAGCGGCTGATGCAGTCTTCCGAGGTGGGCCTGATTGACGTGAACGCCATCGTTCGCCGGGCCGTGCGCAGTCTGCAACCGCTGGCGCTCAATCGCTACAAAGTGGCGCTGCGCGTCGAAGCGGCAGACGACCTGCCGCTGTGCCGGGGTGAGGCCGGCAAGCTCGATCACGTGTGCCAGAATCTAATCCTGAACGCGCTTCAGTGGGTGCAGCGCAAACCGTCCACGGGCGGTACCGTGCTGGTGCGCACCGGCCTGCACGACGACCGGAAGCGGCTGTGGATTCGAGTGCAGGACGATGGTTATGGCATTCACCGGCGGCTGCTGCCGCGCTTGTTCGAGTTCGGCTTTACCACCCGCGCCAATGAGGGCACCGGACTGGGGCTGTACGTGACTCGGCTGTTCGTGGAACAGATGGGCGGGCAGGTCAGTGTGGAAGAGAGCCTGATGCTCGTCGGCACAACTTTTCGCGTGGACCTGCCCGTGGCACAGGAGGCCGCATGACCGCTGCGCTCACCATTCACGTGTTGATCGTGGACGACGACCGCACCTTCCGCGAGCCGCTCCGGCAATATCTGGCGCGGCAGGAAGGCGAAGTGCGCTTCGAGGTGGAGGCGCTCGCCAGGGCCGCCGAGGTGCTCAAATTGGGCGAACAGGTCCGGCGCTTTGAAGTGGCCCTGATTGATCAAATGCTGGAGAGTGAGGACGAGCCGCCCCTGACCGGCACGGAATTGATGGTGCGATTGAAGGCGCGTGCGCCGGATCTGGAGGTGGTAATCATGACTGGCTGGGGGGTGCAGGCGGAGGTTGGCATTGAGTCCATCCGGCGCGGAGCGTATCGTTACTTTGCGAAATTCAGCCAGCCCGAAGAAATCCCACTGCTGGTGCGGGCAGCGTACGAGCGGCGGGAATGGCGGCGTCTGGCTGGTGAGCGCGATCAGGCCGCGGCGGCGGCGGAGGCCGAGCGCAGGCGCGCCGCCGAGATGGAGACATTGAACGAGATTGGCCGGCGCATTGCCAGCGTGCCCGGCCTGGACGAACTGCCCCATCTGATCTTCCGCGAAACCAGTCGGGTGCTGGATACCACCAACTTCTTCGTTGCCTATTACGATGGGGCGACGGACGAGAACGATTTTCGCCTGCGCTACGAACACGGCGCGGAACTTCCGCCGCTGCGTATCAGCGCGAAACGCGGCCTGTCCGGCTGGGTGGTGCGGCAACGCCAGCGCCTCTTTCTGCCGGATGGCTCGCGCGACTTTCGTGAGCGGGAGGGCATTGAACTAGTGGGAGAAGAGGCCCGCTCGTGGCTGGGGGTACCCATCCTGAGCGGCGACCGCGTGCTGGGCGTGATCGGCGCGCAAGAATACGAGCAAACCGGCAAGTTCGACGCCAATCACGAGAAGGTTCTGGGAGTGATCGCCAGCTTTGCTGCCGCCGCGATGGAGAACGCGCAGGCTATGGCCCGACTGCGCCAAGAGCAAGATCGCTACCGGCGGATGGTTGCCAGTTCGTTTGACGGAATCCTGGTTGTGGGCCGGGATGGGCGACTGACCGAGTGCAACCCTTCCGCCGAACGCATTCTGGGGTACTCGCGCGATGAATTGTTGGGCCGGTCTGTCGGGGATCTGTACTCCGATCTGGCCACTGGCCGCAGGGTGAACAAATTGCTGCATACTAACCCGGATCAGCGCGTGACCGGTGAACGTGCGGATGTGGTAAGCCGGAACGGCGAAGTGATCCCGATTGAACTGTCGGCCTCCTTGCTTTTTGATGCCGAGGGCCGGGAAATCGGTAGCGCTGGTTACTTTGAAGACTTGCGTCAGCGCCAGATACTCGAAACTCGATTCGACGATTTGCTGGAGGCGGTGAAGGGTATCGCCTCCCTGCTGGAGCCGGAGCCACTGGCAAGCCTCATCCTGTCCACTGCGTGTAAGGCCATCCCGGTGGCAACCAAGGGGTCGTTGCACCTGTATGATAGTGAGATCAAGCAGCTTATCCCCAGCGCTTTGTACAGATATCCGGCCCACCTCATAGAGCTGGCGCGTTTTGCCCCCGGCGAGGGCTTTGCCAGCGAAGTATTTGAAACTGGCGTTCCGGCGCGCATCAGCGATGCTTCGCAAGACCGGCGCGTGAAGCATCTGCCGGAGCCGGCACTGCGGAGTGGTTCGGCTATCTGCGTTCCGCTCATTTATCAGGATGCTTCTCTGGGCACTCTCTCACTGGACAACCCGGAGCAACTAGACGCCTTTACAGATGACGACGTGCACTTGCTGGAAAAATACGCAGACATGGCGGCGATTGCGCTGGTAAACGCTCGCCGGTTTCACCGCAGCACTCAGGATTTGCACGCTGTTCAAACCGTGGATGGCCTGTTGGGACACGCCACTCATCTGGACGTGACTCTGGAATTGGTCGTGAGCGTGGCGCAGCGGCAAACGAACTCCGACCGCACCGAATTGTACGCCTTGGTACAACCTGACGCCGGCCAAGCATCCCTGAGGCTACTGGCAGCTGCCGGTGGCCCGGCACAGCCAGACGTTGCCTTCTCCAGACCACTCCCTACCGACGACCATGCTATTGCCCATGTGCTGATGGAGGGCCAGACAGCACAGGAACGCCAGTCAAACGGAGACTGGCGACTGCTAGCCCCACTGAAAAGCCCGGAGGGCAAGCCGGTGGGCTTGCTTGTACTCACCCGCGAGGGCGCCGAGG
>CAYZNA010000182.1:0-7423 GCA_964478665.1 uncultured Anaerolineales bacterium | reverse complement strand
GGATACCACATTTTAGAGTAAATGTCTATGAAGGTGTCAACTGATGTCAACCCCTCCCAACCCCCGTCTGGCAAAGTATAGGCCGATCAGGCCCAGAGTCAACCGGCCCTCTTGCTCAAGTCAGGCAGGGCATGGGGGGCGGGGCATATGGGGATGCCCCGCCTGCGGAAGCGGCCCCGGCGGCCAGGCGGGGCATGGGGGCGGGGCATGGGGATGCCCCGCCTGCGGAAGCGGCCCCGGCGGCCAGCAGCGCGGGCATCCCCATGCCCGCGTCTTCAATCAGAAGCCCTGGCTGCGGCAGGTACGGATCATTCGACTAATTCGCCTCCTGCGGTTAGAATCCCCCCATCCTATCCGACCCCCACCCGGAGGCCCTCGTGTCCCTCACCCAACCCGGCGACCTGATCCAGCTCGTTGGTCGCGACCACAAATATACCATCCTGCGCCTGGTTCCCGGCCGGCAATTGCAGACCCACGAGGGCGTGCTCAACCACGACGATCTGATCGGCCAGCCGTGGGGGGCGGAGGTGCGCAGCCACAACGACCATCCGTTTTACGTGCTGCCGCCGGCGCTCTCCGACATTGTTTTTGTTAATGATCCGGCGTCCACCGAGATCTACCCCAAGGACCTGGGCTAAATCTTGCTCAAGCTCTCCATTGCCCCCGGGCAAACCGTGCTGGAGGCCGGCACCGGTTCGGGCGGCCTGACCACCAGCCTGGCCATGTCGGTGGGGCCGGCCGGGCGAGTGATCAGCTACGACGTGCGCGAGGACATGCAGGCGCTGGCACAGAAGAATCTGGAGCGGGTGGGCCTGGCCGAGCGGGTGACGTTCAAGCTGCGTGACCTGGCCGAGGGCGCCGACGAGACCGACGCCGACGCCTTCTTTCTGGACGTGCCACGCCCGCACGAGCTGTGCCAACCGGTGCGCGCCGCGCTCAAGGGCGGCGGCTTCTTCGGCAGCATCGTGCCCACGACCAATCAGGTTTCCGACTTGCTGACCGCGCTGCACCAGGCCAGCTTTGGCTTTGTGGAAGTGACCGAGATCATGCAGCGCTACTACAAACCGGTCCCGCAGCGGCTGCGCCCGGTGGACCGCATGGTGGCCCACACCGGCTACCTGGTTTTCGCCCGCTCGGTCACCCGGCTGGTGGACGAAGCGGAGCAGGGTGAGCCAGATGAGTGATCTGCTCGCCAGCCTGCGGGCCGCCCTCGACCGCCCGCCGCGCACAGTGGCCGAGTGGGAGGCGCTGCCGGCCGCCGTGCTCGTTCCGCTGTACCAGGCCCCCGGTGAGGGCTGGCGGATGGTGTTCACCCTGCGCACCAACTCGGTGGAATCGCACAAGGGACAGGTGGCCTTCCCCGGCGGGCGCAGCGACCCCGGAGACGCGGACCGAGTCGCCACCGCGCTGCGCGAGGCGCAGGAGGAGATTGGCCTGTCGCCGGAGTCGGTGCAGGTGCTGGGCCAACTGGACGAATTGCTCACCGTCACCCGCTACCGCGTCACCCCGGTGGTGGGCGCCATCCCCTGGCCCACTCCGCTGGCCCTCTCGCACAGCGAGGTGTCGGAGGTGTTCAGCGTGCCGCTGGGCTGGCTGGCTGATCCGGCCAACCTGGAGGTGCGCCTGCGCGAGGTGCCCTTCGGCAACGGGCCAATCCCGGTGTACTACTATCGCCCCTACGAGGGCAAGGTGATCTGGGGCGCCACCGCCAGAATTGTGCAGGATTTTCTGGAGCGCCTGGGGATGCGGCCCGACCCCCGGCCGGCGGCCGGGCCGCGCGCATAAAAAACCCGGCGGGGGCCGATGGCCCTCCGCCGGGAACACGCACAGCCTGTCGCGCGCGGAGCGGACTACTCCTCTTCTTCCACTACCTTCTTGCCGCGCTCCTGCACCTCTACCTCCACCGCAACCGGCGCTTCCTCGGGCAGCTCTTCGGCGGCCTGGCGAGTGATCACCGCGATCATCTCGTCCGAGTCATCCAGCACCGCCACCCCCGCCGGCAGATTGAGGTCGGCCACGCTGATCGAATCGCCGATGTCGCGCAGCACGCTCAGGTCGGCGCTGACCTCGGAGATCAGGTCGCCGGGCAGGCATTCGATTTCGATCTCGCTCAGGCCGTGAACCAGCACGCCCTCTTTCTCGCGCACCGCCGGCGCCCGCCCCACCAGCCGCACCGGGATCGAGACCGTGATAGTCTCATCCATCCGCACCTGATAGAAGTCCACGTGCATCAGGTGCTGGCTCAGCGGGTCGCGCTGGGTTTCGCGCACCAGCACGCTGCGCAGTTCATCTTCGGAAAAGCGCAGGGTGAGCAGGCTGGCCTGACCGGCCTGCGATAGCAGCCGGGAGGCCTCGCGGGCGTTCATCTGCACCGGGGCCGGCTCTGTGCCGTGGCCGTAGATCACGCCCGGCAGCCAGCCCTCGCGGCGTAGCCGGCGCACCTGTTTGCCCAGCACCGTGCGCCGGGCAACGTCCAATACGATCTGTTCTTTCATCTGTGAATTCATCTCCGGGAGTGCCTCTCACCCCACGCGGGGTTACCCTCGCTCCGCTAAATTGGCTCGTGGCCTGTGGCTTATCGCGGATAACAGATAGCCCTGCGTCACGCTTCGCGGCCCCCGGCCGCCTGCCAGGGGCAAGATACAATCTTGCCCTACAACCGGCAGATCGGCGTCATGCCCCTGCTACCCGCGCCTTCTCCCCAACAACCGGGCAATCAACAGCACCAGGCCAATCACTGCCCCGGCAGCCACACCGGCGGCCATGGCCCCCTTTGTGTCCAGCGTGGTCTCCACGTTCCCGTGGATTTCGCGCCCCAGCAGCACCACGGCGCGCACGCTGTCGGCTTGCACCTGCCCGGCGACCAGCACGCCCACGCCGGCGTCAGTGAGCCGGGCGGTATTGGCATACACCAGCCCGACGCCGCCCTCTTCCACCGTGACCGAGTCGGCCCGCACCAGCAGCGCCCCGCCCTGTTCGATAGAAACTTCGTCGGCGTGGATGCTGGTGGCACCACCCTGCTGGATGCTGACCTCGCCGGCCTCCACCTGCCCGGCGCCGCCCTGCTCGATGGTCACCTGCTCGGCGCGCACGATCTGCGCGCCGCCCTGGGTGATGGTCACCACCTGTCCGGTCACTTCTTGCGCCAGTTCGGCCGCAGCTTCGGGCGCGGCAGCCGGTTCGGGATTCTCGGTCATGGTCAGCATCCTTTCAACAAAAAGGCCGTCCCGCACTGCATAAGGGACAGCTCCCGTCCGGTGGACGGGCAGAATTGTACCCGTTCCCTGGCGGTTCGTCAAACTCGGCCGTCTGTGTCTGGACCGGGAGTTGACGGGGTGCATTTCATTTTCGGGGCGGGCCGATTTCCGCCGTTGCTGACCCCTCCCCGAAGCGGAGAGGGGCGCGACTCCCCCTTCCCGCTTCGGGACGGTCGGAGACCGGGCCGGGGGGGTAGGTCGCCCCTACGCTGAAATGCACCCGAGTTGACGCCCGGCTTTGACTTCCGGTCTCTTGTAACTATAATCTAACCATCATGGCAGAACTGAGCGGGAAAACTCTCGGCAAGTATCAAATCGTGGCCCGGGTCGGGCGCGGCGGCATGGCGGAGGTTTACAAGGCCTTTCAGCCCGGACTCGAGCGCCACGTGGCTGTCAAAGTAATGCACAGCTACCTGTCCGACCAGCCCGACTTCATGGGCCGTTTTCAGCGCGAGGCGCGCGCCGTGGCCGACCTGCGCCACCCCAACATTGTGCAGGTGTTCGATTTCGACCAGACCGAAGACGGCGTGGCCTACATGGTGATGGAGTATCTGGAGGGCCAGACCCTCAAGGCCACCCTGGACCAGCGCCACCGCGAAGGGCTGGGCGCGCTGCCGCTGACGGAGATTCTGCGCGTGATGGAGGGGTTGTGCGGCGCGGTCGGTTACGCCCACACCCACGGCATGGTGCACCGCGACATCAAGCCGGCCAACGTGATGTTGACCGGCGGCGGCCGGGTGATCCTGACCGATTTCGGCGTGGCGCGCATCGTGGGCGCCACCAGCTTCACCGCCTCCGGCGCGGTGACCGGCACGCCGGCCTACATGAGCCCGGAGCAGGGACAGGGCCTGTCGGGCGACGAACGCTCGGATATTTACGCCCTGGGTGTGGTGCTGTACGAGATGGCCGCCGGCCGGCCGCCCTTCGACGCCGAGACCCCGGTCGCCATCCTGCTCAAGCACATCACCGCGCCGGTGCCGCCGCTGCATGATACCCAACCGGCCGCGCCGCCAGCGCTAGAAAAGGTGATCTCGTGTGTGCTGGCCAAGGACCCGCAAGCGCGCCCGGCCTCGGCGCAGGCGCTGTGGGAGGAGCTGCGGGCGGTCAGCGCGGGGGACGCGCCGTCCCGGCCGGGCCGTCCGGGACGGGTGGAAATGCCGGAGCGCCCGGACGACACCGTGGCGCGCGCCCCGGCGCCGGTCCGGGAAGCCAGCGCCGCTGCGCCTCCCCGGGCCGTTCCCGCAGCCCCGCCCCTTCGACCTTCGCCGGCGGCCCGCCGCCGCTGGCTGTGGGGCCTCCCGCTGGCGCTGGCCCTGCTGCTGGCGGGGGTCATGCTGGCGCCGGCTGCCCTTGCGCCCGGCGTACAGGGCGCCCCTTCCCCCACGCCGCAGGCGGTCGGGGCCGGGGTTACGCCGCCCATCCAGGGACCGGCTTCCCCAACCGCGCCCCCCTCCCCCACGCCCGATCCCGTCGCCCGTCAGAATCAAAACGGCTATGCACAACTGAAGGCCGGAGATTATCCGGCGGCCTATGACACCTTTTCCGGCGTGCTGCAAACCCGGCCCACTTCGGTGGAGGCGTTGCTGGGCCACGCCCAGGCGGCCGTGGGTGTGAGACTGATGGACGAGGCCGCCGCCGACCTGCGCCAGGCGCTGCAACTGGCCCCGGACGATCCGCGTCCACTGCTGGCCCAGGCGCGCTTTACCCTGCAATTTGAGCCAGCCTACAACCCCGAGGCGGTGCAGGCGCAGATCGAGCGCGCCATTGCCCTGGAGCCGGCGCTGGCGGAGGGCTATTACACGCGCGGCTGGGCGGCGCTGTATTACCTGGCAGCCGCCCCCGCGCAGAGGGAAGCCGGGTTGAGCTGTTTGCCGGAACTGGCGCTGGCCGCCGGCTCGGGCGAGGCCGCTAGCGCGCTGGTTGATCTGCAGAAGGCGGTGGACTTGCAGCCGGACCAGGCCGACTACCGGCTGGCGCTGGCCGATGCCCTGTATGCCACCCACGCCCTGCGCCCGGCCCGCGAGCAACTGGATGCCGCCCTGAAGCTCCAGCCCGGCGACTTCACGACCCTCTTTCGCCGGGCCATCGTCAGCTTCTCGCTGGCCGACTACGCTCTGGCCGACGACGACTTAAGCGCGGTGCTGGCCCTGCCCACCCCGCCCGGCGAGCCTGGCCAGTGGCTGGCGTGGCGCGCGCTGACCGATTTGCGCCGCGGGGCGCTGAGCGAGGCCCTGGACGACGTGCAAGCCGCGCTGGCGGCCGCGCCCGATAGCCCGGCGGCGCTGTACGTGCACGGGCTGGTACTCCTGCAGCAGGGCCGGCCAGACGAGGCCCTTGCCAGTCTTGACCGGGTGACGGCACAGCCACCAGCAGAGTACGACTGCCCTTTCCTCAACCCCGTGCACAACTTCGAGATCAACGCCGACCGGGGACTGGCCCTGTTCGCGCGCGGCGAGTACGCGGCCGCTATCGAGGCTTACAATCAGAGCCTGACCCTTTACCCGGCGTGGAGTATGGGCTACTATTACCGGGGGCAGGCGTACCAGGCCAGCGGCCAGGCCGGGCCGGCGGCGCAGGATTATCAGACCGCCGCCGCGCTGGCCACCTCCCCGGACGAGCGCGACGCCTTCCGGCGAGCGCTGGAGGCCCTCGCTGCTCCCACCCCGACCCCCTGACCCCCCCCACCCCCCCCGGAGCCATCATGCCTTCCACCGAAACTGCAATTCAATACGTCCGCGCGCGCCGCGACCAGAACCTGGCCGAGTTGAAAGAATTCCTCGCCATCCCCAGCGTTTCCACCCTGCCCGAGCACAAACCCGACATGCAGCGCGCCGCCGAATGGGTGGCCGCGCAACTTACGAGGATCGGGCTGGAGCACGTGCAGATCATGCCCACGGCCCCGCAAGCGGGAACCTCGACCGGCCACCCGGTCGTTTACGCCGACTGGCTGCACGCTCCCGGCAAGCCCGTCGTGCTGGTGTACGGTCACTACGACGTGCAGCCGGTGGACCCGCTCAACGAGTGGCACAGCGACCCGTTCGAGCCAACCGTGCGCGGCGAAAACATCTACGCCCGGGGCGCCTCCGACATGAAAGGTCAGGTGCACGCCGTACTCAAGGCGGTCGAGGCAACCCTGAGTCACGGCGAGCCCGGCGTCAATCTCAAGTTTCTGATCGAGGGCGAGGAGGAAATCGGCTCGCTGCATCTTGAACCGTTCATCGCCGAGCAGGCCGCCTTGCTTGCCTGCGCTCTGGCCCTCAACGGCGACTCCGGCATCCTGCGCCCGGATGTGCCCTCCATCACTTACGGGTTGCGCGGGCTGGCTTACTTTGAGCTGCGGCTGCAAGGCCCCTCGCACGACCTGCACTCCGGGCTGTTCGGCGGCACGGTGCACAACCCGGTTCACGCCCTGGCCGAGCTGATCGCTGGCATGCACGACGGCGAAGGCCGCGTGACTTTGCCCGGCTTTTACGACCACGTGCGCCAGCTTTCGGCGGCCGAACGCGCCGAACTGGCCCGCTCTCCCTTTGGCGACCGCGACGTGTTGGCTGCCTCCGGCGCGCCGCAACTGTACGGCGAAGCCGGCTACACCACCCTCGAACGGCGCGGCGCCCGCCCCACGCTGGACGTGAACGGCATCTGGGGCGGTTTCACCGGCGAGGGGTCCAAGACCGTGCTGCCGGCGCGGGCGGCGGCCAAGATCTCCATGCGACTGGTGCCCGATCAGGACCCGGCCCAGGTCGCCGGTCAGTTGCGCGCCTATCTGGCGAGGCGCGCCCCGCCCACCGTGACGTGGGAACTGATCGAGCTGGTACACGGCCCGGCGATCATCATGGAACGCGACTCGGCCCCGGTGCGCGCGGCGCAGGCGGCGCTGAAAACCGTGTTCGGCAGCGACCCGGTGTTCAATCTGGAGGGCGGCAGCGTGCCAGTCGTGAGCATGATGAAACAGCGGTTGGGGGTGGATTCGGTCATGCTCGGCTTTGGGCTGCCGGATGATAACCTGCACGCCCCCAACGAGAAACTGCACCTGCCCAACTATTTCCGGGGCATTGAGACCTATATTCACTTTCTGGCGAATCTGGGAGAATAGCGTTTCCGCCCCGCATGGGGATGCGGGGCCTGCGGCGGGCGGGGCCTGCGGCGGGCGGGGCCTGCGGCGGGCG
>CAYZNA010000181.1:0-7423 GCA_964478665.1 uncultured Anaerolineales bacterium | reverse complement strand
GCTGGCTCGTTGCCGCCGCCGCGCCAGGCGCAGTTCGTCGCTGCGGGCGTTCACTAATGTTCACGGTCTGGTTCGGTCGGGGCGCGTGGACGGCTGTGATCGGGAAAGTCCCCGCCGGGGCGGCGGGCACACCGGGCTCGGGGGCGGGAGCGGTGACCGCGCGCGCTGCCAGCAAGATTTCGCGCACCTTGCTGTGGCTGATGACTTTCTGCCAGTTGTGCGCCTTGCCGAGGTCATGGGCGATGGTGCGATACCCGGCCCGGGGATGGGCAACGGCATAGTCCCGCACTTCCTGGCGCAGGGCCTCAGTGACGGGCGGAATGCGCGTGCGATGCGGGGCGCTGCTCCGCGACTGTAGCAGGGCCCGGGGGCCTTCGGCTTCCCGCCGGGGACGCCAATAGTAGTAGGTGCCGCGCCCCACGTGAGCCTGGCGTGCTCCTTCGGACACGTTGCCCGTCTGGTCGGCCACCTCAAACAAGAGCTGCCGTTGGCCGGCCGTGGTGGGGCGGAAGTAGACGTGCCGGGTGCGTGGCGGGTCGGCGGAGGAGGTGAGGGAAGTATCCATACGCCTATGATACTGTCGCTCGTCAGAACTGCATAATCGCCCGGTCAAGTGTTCAAGAGGTCAGGTTACACTACAGAGTTGTGGAACATCGAGGAGATTGGGGTGCAGGAGGACTGCAATTGAGACAGGTGAATGCAGAAATCGTAGCCAGCTAACCCCGGCTACACCTGAGAGCCTGTGAAAAAATTCCCCTCCGCATGCCAGAACCGGCAAAAAGCCGCTACAGGTGGTGGTTGCGGGCCACTCATCCCGCACCTGTGGGGGTGCTGGCGTTGTGGCGAGTAATATTTCCACAGGCTCTGACCTCGCTTCGCTCGGAGGGTACGCAGCGCGATTTGCAAAGATTGGTTCTGGTTTGCAAAAGTGTCTTGCCCGCACCGCTCGGCAGGTGAGCCACGCCGTTAGCCCTCCCCCTCGAGGATAAACTCCCTCGTCGCCTTGCTCAAATCGGCGTAATACCCCCGCCGGCGCTCGGGTAGCATGGCCGCCAGCACGTACAGCGCCTCGTCGGTCATCTGGCGCAGTTGCTCGCGGTTCGGGCGCCGGGGCAGCGCCTTGAAGCGGAACGGCGCCCCCAGCCGCACCGTGGCCCCCGGGCCGCTGCCGCGCGGGAAGCGCGGATACCCCTTCGTGCCCCCGATGGCGACCGGGATGACCGGCACGCCGCTCTTGTAGGCCAGATACGCCACCCCCTCCTTGCCCTGCTCCAGCGCCGGGTGACGGGTGCCGTCCGGCGCGATCAGAATCACCTCCCCGGCGGCCAGCACCTCCAGCGCCGACTGCAACGCGCGCCGGTCCAGCTCCTGGCGGTGGACCGGGATCACCTGCCACAGCCACGGGAACACCCCCCATACCGGGATCCAGTACACCTCCGCTTTGGCCAGCGGCACGATGTTGCGCGGCAGGTTGCCCAGCACCACAATCGGGTCAATGAAGGCGATGTGGTTCATCATCAGAATGGCCGGGCCGCTGGCCGGCAGATGCTCCAACCCCTGCACTGAGTCGATCCGGGCCAGGGTGCGCCAGGCGATCTGGTCAACCAGCCAGCGCAGGATGTTGCGCTGAAATTGCAGCTTGCTGTGATTGTAGGGCTTGCGTTCTCGTGTCATGGCGGTCGGTCCGGCGCCGTCCCCCGGTCAGCCGTAGGCGCCGCGATACTCCGGCGGCAGCACGGCCGCCAGGTGAGCCATCAGCGAGCGGGTGGCCTCGGCCAGATTCTGGCGGCGCTCCGGGCCGCTCAACAGGGCGGGAGGCAGCCGGAAGGCCTCGCCCACGGTCAGACCCACTGCCGGCCGCCAGCGGGTGAACAGCGCCTCCGTGCCGGTGATGCCCACCGGCAGCACCGGCACGCCCGCCTTCAGGGCCAGATAGGCCGCGCCGGGCCTGGCCAGGCGCATCCCCGGCCGGTGACTGCGCCCCCCTTCCGGGGCAATCAGCACCGGGCGGCCGGCCTCCAGCAGGCCAAGCGCAATCTGCAACGGGCGGCGGTCGTACTCGTCCCGCTCCACGCGCACCGTCCCCCAGCCGCGCATAATGTGCCCCAGCACCGGCTTGTCCAGGGTGCGCGCCGCGCCCAGCGTCTCCAGCGGATACGGCCAGAAAGAGATCAGCAACGGGGAGTCGTAGTACGAGGTGTGATTGAAAATCACCAGATGCGGCCCGCGCGCCGGGATGTTCTCGCGCCCGCTAATCGTCACCCGCGCCAGGGTATGATACAGCCCGCGAAAGGCCGATGGGGCCAGCCACCGGAATGCGCGCACCGCGGGAGCGGGAGAGAGTGGATCTTCGGGCACCTGCTACCCCCCGACCACCAGTTTCAGCAGCCGTTCCAGCACTTCGTCCGCCGTCAGCGCGCTGCTGTCCAGCCGGATGGCGTCTTCCGCCGGGCGCAGCGGGGCCACCGCCCGGCTGGAGTCGATCCGGTCGCGGCGGCGCATGGCCGCCAGAATGGCGGCAAAGTCCGCCGGCTGGCCGCGCGCCGCCAACTCGCGGCAACGGCGCCGGGCGCGCTCCTCCACCGAGGCATCCAGATAGACCTTCAACTCGGCCTCCGGCAGCACCACCGTGCCGATGTCGCGCCCCACCATCACCACCCGCCCGCGCGCCGCCACCCTCCGCTGCTGCTCGGTGAGCGCCCGCCGTACCCCGGGGTACGCCGAGACCGCCGAGACGTTGGCATCCACGCGCGCCTGCCGGATGCCCCACGTCACGTCCTGCTCGTCCGCCAGCACGGTGTACTGCCGCCCGTCGCCGGCCAGGGCGCCGGCCGGCTGCACGTCAATCGCCAGCGACTCGGCCAGCCGGGTGACCGCCGGCTGGTCGTCAATGGGGATCCCGCGCTCCAGCGCGGCCAGGGTCACCGCGCGGTACATCACCCCGGTGTCGAAATACAGATATCCCAGCCGGGCGGCCAGGCGCTGCGCCACGGTGGACTTCCCCGAGGCGGCCGGGCCGTCAATGGCAATGGTGGCGGGGGGCGGCGTCACGGCTTCGCCGCACCGGGGAGCTGCACGTCCTCCCGCACCCACAGAATCACGCGCTCGGGTTGCAGGTCGCCCTGGCGAAAGACCAGCCACTTCGCCCAATTGGGCGGGGGGTAGGGGCGACCCGCCGGGTCGCCCGTACAGCAGGTGGGCAGCTCTCGTATGGCGAAAGCCTGCCCGATGTAGGCCGAACCGAGGGTGGGGTTCTGGGTATCCTGCGGGGTGATCACCGCCGCCGCGGCCACCTCTGCCGATAGCGCCTCCAGATAGCGGGCGTTGTGGAAATCGCGCAGCGCCCAGCCCAGGGCCGAGTCTGGCCGGCCCTGCACCACCAGCTCCAGATCGGCGGGCGCGCCGGTACTGCGGTTAGAAACATCCCGCAGGGTCTGCTCCAGCAGCCGCACCCCGGTCGCGGTCGGGCAGTCGTTCCACGGCTCCAGTGGGCTGGTCGCGTGCAGCCGGGTCAGCCCCCACATGGCCGAGAAGCCGTAGATCGCCAGCGCCAGCGCCAGCCCCAGCCCGCCGCCGAGCAGCGCCACCTCGCGCGACCAGCCCAGGGCGTACATGGCGCTGACCAGCAGCGCCAGCCCGAAGGCCCCCACGGCCACGTAGGGCGACTGCCCGGCCAGGCCGCGCGAATAGGTCGCCAGCGCCAGCCAGCCAAAGGCAAACAGCACCAGCAACAAGGCCACCTGCGAGATCAGCGCCAGCCGGTCCTCCGTCACCTCCGGCAGGCGCAGCAGCCCACTCAGCTCGCCGGCCGCCAGCGCGCCGAGGGGCAACGCCACCCACAGCATATCCCCCGCCGTCCGGCCGGGGAAAACCAGCACAAAAAGGAAGGCCACGCCCGCCCAGAGCGCCAGCCGCGCGCGGAAGGCCTCCCCGGTTCGCACGGCGCGGACCGCTCCGATCAGCCCAAATGCCAGCGCCAGCGGCTCGTACAGCGCCAGCCCCCGATACCTTCGGCAATCGGGGGCCAGCCCCAGCGGCAAGAAAGCAGCCGGCCAGCGCGCCGGCGGCAATAGCCAGTGGACGACCTGCTCCCCCAGCGCCCCCAGCCCGGCCGGATACAGCGAGACGAACGTCGCCAGCCCGAAGGTCGCCAGCCCCCCGGCCAGCAGCGCCGCCCGCCACTCGCCAGCCGAAGGTGCCGGCTTCCCGGCGCCCTGCCCCGCCTCCGCCTCCCCCGGCAGCCGCAACAAGCGCCCCAGCCCGAGCGCAATCCCCAGAGTCAGCCAGCCGGTGATCACCGTTGGCCCGGCGGTCAGCGAGGCCCCGAGGGCCACCGCCGTCGCAATCAGCCAGCGACTCTCCCGGTCGCGCAGATAGCGCCGGGCGCAGGCCACCGTCAGGCCCACGCTGGCCACCGCCAGCATCGGCCCGCCGGCCGTCCGCGAGGCCGCGCCAAAGAGCGCCGAGACCGCCAGCCAGCCGGCCAGCAGCAGCGCCGGGAGGCGGCCCAACTCGCGCCGGAAGCACAGCGGCAACAGCACAAACAGCGCCCCGGCCAGCGCCGGGATCAGCCGCGCCAGGGCATCCCCGCCCCCGAAGAGCGCAAACAGCAACGCAGTCAGCGAAGCATAGCCCGGGCTGAGCGGCGCCGGCCCGCCGGCTGCGCGCCCGGCCACCGCCAGCGCGGCCAGCGCCTCGTGCGCCTCCCCGGCCCCCAGCGGAGCGCGGCCCAGAGCCTGCAAGCGCAAAAACAGCGCCACGCCCAGGCACCCGGCATACAGCGCGTGCTCCACAGTAACGCGAGATTTCCAGTCAAAACCCATACACCCATCCGTTCCAACGCTCAACGATTCAACGATTCAACGATTCAACGATTCAACGATTCAACGTTCCAACGTTCAACGTTCCAACGTTCAACGTTCCAACGTTCCAACGTTCAACGTTCAACGTCCAACGTTCCAACGTTCCAACGTTCCAACGTTCCAACGTTCCAACGTTCAACGCTCATAAATCGTCACCGCCCCTGCCTGGTACACCACGCGCATAAAGCGGTCGAACTTGTCGGTAGCCACCGGATTATACCTGCCCCGCTCCATCGGGCCGACGTACACGTAGCGAATGTTGTATTTGTCCAGAATGGGTAGCACGCGGGTCCAATCGCGCTCGCGATAAAGCTGCTCGATCTCGGCCTCGCGCGAGCCGACCTCGGTGTAGCCGCCGCGCCACTGGCCCTCGTGCCCCGGCCAGCCCAGCACGGTCGGGTGGCCGGTGAAGGCCGAAATGCGCGCATAGCCGGTGTAGCTGCCGCCCACGGCCTCGGCGATCACCCCCTCATCCTTCAAATTGGCCTGTATCCACAGGATGGCGGCGTAATCCTCGAGGTTGTATTGGGCAAACTCGGCGGTGCTATCCAGCGTGGGGCCGGCGTCGGGCTGGAAGTTATTCGTTTTGGTGGGCAGCGCCAGCGCGGGATACACCAGTCCCAGCCCGATGGCCAGAGTCGCCGTGGCCACGGTCGCCGCGCGCGCCCCGCGCCCCATCTCCCCAGAAACCCACCACAGCAAGAAAGCCGCGGCGCCGCTCCACAGCACCCACGTCTGATAATAAAACTTGAACACCGTGTTCATGCGCGTGCCGAACTGATCGCGCAAATAAAAGTACTCCGGGCCGATGGCGAGCAGGGTCCCGCTAAACAACATGATCAGCGCGAACAGCACTGCCTGCTGCGGAGGCCTCCCGGTTTCCTGCCCCCCACCCCGGGTCCCGTTACGGGCAGCCTTTCCCTGGCCCGGACCGAGTACCGCTGCCGCGCCCAACATCGCCCCGAGCAACAGCGAGACGCCCGCCCCGCCCAGGCGCCGGGTAAGGCTCACCCGCAGAGCCTCCCCGCCGCTCAGGGGCGCAATCGCCGCGCCCACCGCCTCGCGCACGCCCGGCATCAGCATCAGCAGCCCGCCCAGCAGCAGCGAGAGCGCGAACAGCGCCGGCCCCATCCCCAGCGCGACCGCAGCGAACAGCCGCCAGTTGAAGCCAGCCCGCTGGCGATAGACCAGCACGCCCAGCGCCAGCGCCAGCAGAATCAGCAGCGGGCCGAACATGAGCAGGAACTGCGGCAGCCGGGTGGGGAAAGAGATGTTGGGCAGAATGCCGCCGGCCTGCGACTGGAAGCCGGCATAAAAGGGCAGGTACAGGGCCGCGCCGGCCAGCGCCAGCCCGCCGCCCAGGGTCGCGGTGTCCAGCCACGTCTGCCGGGTCCAGCCGCCCTCGCCGGCCCGGCCCAGCAGATAAGCCACGGTCGCCACAAACAGGTAAATGGGAAAGTCCCACGTATTGAGAAAGGACAGCCCGCCCAGCACCACTGCCGCCAGCAGAAAGCGACTCGGGGAGAGCGGCCAGCGTCGCCCGGCCAGGGAACCCGGTCCGGGCCGCAGCAAAAGGCTCAGGGCCAGGCCCAGCGCCAGAAAGGCAAAGGGCAGGGCCAGCACGTGGGGGTGCATATCCCCCAGCATAAAGCTAAAGAAGGGGAACTCGTCAATCACCTCCACGTGCCCGCCGGTGGACGGATCGCGGTCGTTGAGGGTGCGGGAGGCCCGCCACCACCAGTAGCCGTCGCCGGGCGTGGCGGAACCGGTGGGAATCTGCTGGTCGAGGTCGTTGATATCCAGCCAGCGCACGGCGCCGGCGCTCAACCAACCCTGCGAGTTGCCGGCCTCCACCAGCGCCTCGTAGTTGCCGATTCCCAGCAGCAGCACGATCCCCAGAGTCGCCGGCAGCAGCCAGCGATGCGGCGCCCCCGGTCGCGCCAGGCCCATCAGGTTGAAGGTCAGGCCATACGCGCCCAGCGCGGCCAGCGCGAACAGCAACGCGATCCCCAGGTTGAAGCCCACCGCCAGCGGCGTCAGCGTGAGTTTGCTCAGCGCGACCATCATCACGTAGCCAAAATAGTAATACGAGATGGCGTAGCCGGCCAGCCACGGATCGTGCGGCGGCAGCGTCGGGCTGGTGTTGATCCCGTTCAGAAAGGCGTACTCCATCCACTTCTCGCCGCCCGCCGATTGCAGTTGCGGGTTATACGCGCGCACCACCGCCCACAGCGCGAACGCCGCCAGAAAAACCGCCTCCATCGTCAGCGCCGTCCGCCAGTGCTCGCGTAACCAATCCCGCAGCCGCAGGGATGGCATCCCCATGCCATCCATTCCCTCAGCGGCCCCCGCGCCATCCATTCCCACAGTGGCCCCGGCCCCCATCCCGGCCGCCCTCCCCGGCCCGGCCTCCGCGCCACCCTGTCTCCCCGGCCCGGCCTCCGCGCCGCCCTGTCCCCCCGGCCCGGCCCGCCCCTGCCCGCCCCACTGCCGGATGGGGTGCATTTCCCGCTGGTGGTCAATTGCCGCCTCGGGGCGACCAGAGACGGTCGCCCCTACGC
>CAYZNA010000180.1:0-7431 GCA_964478665.1 uncultured Anaerolineales bacterium | reverse complement strand
TTCATCGGCATCAGCGTCGTGGGGGCGGTGCTGCCGCTGCTCTTCCCGGAGCGCGGCTCGCAAATGACACACGTTATCATTGCGCTGCTGCTGTTGGTCTCCGGGGTATACTACCCGGTGGATGTCTTGCCCGGTTGGTTGCAAACGCTGTCCCACCTCTCGCTGGCCACCTACGTGCTGCAAGGGATGCGGGCCACCCTGCTGGACGGCGCGCCCACCCTCGGCCTGTGGCCGACGATCTGGCCGCTGCTGCTGATCGGCGTCCTCACCATCCCGGCCGGCCTGCGCATCTTTCACCTGGCCGAACGCTACGCCAAGCGGGCCGGTAAGCTGGCGCGTAACGGGTAGGCGTGGAGCGTGGGCGCGGGGGAGCGGGGGAGCGGGGAGCGTGAGGCGTGGGCGCGGGGGAGCGGGGGCGCGGGGGAGCGGGGGAGCGGGGGAGCGGGGGAGGGGGGGGGTGGGGGGGGGGGGGGGGGGGGGGTGGGGGGGGGGGGGAGGGGGGGAGGGGGGGGGAGGGGGGGCGGGGGGGAGCGGGGGAGCGTGAAGCGTGATGCGTGGAGCGTGAGGTGCGAAGGGCGTCACGGTTCACGTATCACGTTTCACGAATCAGGAGAATGTATGCAGCCGATCAACAATCTTTACCTGGGAAAGCTTGTCCGCCTTGCCGCGCTCGACCCGGAAACTGAATTGAACCTGCACCGCGTGACGCTGGACGCCTTCGAGTACAATCCACGCGCGCTTCGCTCCTACCAGAAAGCCGGGTTTGTGGAGGAGGGCCGCCTGCGCGGCGCCCTGCACCGCGATGGCCGGCGCCGGGACATGATCTTTATGGGGATTCTGCGCCAGGAATGGCAGGAAGGGAGGACACAATGAGCACCGAGTTGATCGTTCCAGTAGCCCTGATCGAAGAGGTCAAACCGCACCCCAACGCGGACCGGCTGGAAATTGCCCAGATTCTCGGCTGGCAGGTGGTGGTGCCCCGAGCGCAGCACCACGCCGGCCAGAAGGTGGTGTACTTCCCGCCGGATGCCGTGCTGGAGCCGGAGGTGAGCGACCGCTTCGGGGTGACACAGTACCTCAGCAAGGGGCGGGTGCGCTGCGCCCGGCTGCGCGGCGAGCCATCCTTCGGCTTCGTGGTGCTCCCGGACGACCCGAGCTGGGAAGTGGGCCAGAACGTGGCCGAGCACTACCGCGCGCTCAAGTACGAACCGCCCTTCCGCCCCACTGCCGGCGACTCCGAGCACCCGCACCCGCTGTTCGCGCGTTACACCGATATCGAAAACCTGCGCAACTACCCCGGCGTTTTCCAGCCGGGTGAGCCGGTTGTCGTGACTGAAAAAGTGCACGGCTGCCTCTCCTACGACACGCGCGTGCTTCTTGCCGACGGCACGCCCGTGCCGATCATGAGAATCAATGCCGGAGATCAGGTCCTCGGCGTTGACGAAAATGGCCGAGTAGTCCCAACGCGCGTGCTGAACAAGTTCAATAACGGACAAGCCGACGGCTGGCTGACAATCCGTGGCACGCGGCGCGCCATTGGTCGGGGCAGCAGTTTTTTCGCCGTCCAATGCACTCCTAACCACCGTTTCTGGAATCATGAGACTCGTCAGTATGTGGAAGCGGGAAGGCTTCGGGCGGGCGACCGCGTTACTCTCATCCGGAGCGAACGGGGCCTCGCTCCTGTACAGGAACAAGTAATTCTCGGCAAGCTCCTCGGTGATGGCTATCTCCATTCCACCGAACTCACTGCCGCTGTTGCATTTGGGCACAAGGAGTCACACGCCGACTATATCGAGTGGACCATGCGTGGGCTTGGCGAACTCAGAAGTGAGTGGCGCGGTAAGGCCCAGAGCGGCTATGGAAGCACGATGATTCGGGCGCATTCGACGTTCAACAGCCACATCAAGGAAACGTTCGGCAGCATGATTTCCGTCGAGGGACGCAAGATGATCCCCGAATGGGTGAAAGACAAACTGGGGCCGATTGCAATGGCATTCTGGCACATGGATGACGGCATGCTTGCGCACTCGGCGGATCAAGAGGACCGGGTGGCGCTGGCAACCTGCGCTTTCTCCCATCAAGACTGCCTGGTGCTACAGGCGGGGCTGGCGAAGTTTGGCATTGAAGCGGTAATCTACGAGGCCAGCGGCTGGCGACTCCGGCTCAACGCCGATTCCGTCGAGCGGTTTTTTCTGTTGATTGCGCCCTACGTGCCGCCCTCCATGCAATACAAGCTCCCGGAACGGTACCGCGGTCACGCCGGATGGCTCCCAACCGCACAAATGCCTTACAAACCCCTGCTGGTCGAGCAGACGATTACGGAAATCGTCGAGGGCGGGAAGATGAAATCGGCGCGCTGGGATATCGAGACGGAAACCCACAACTTCTTTGCTAACAACGTGTTGGTGCATAACTCGAACTGCCGCATCGGCATCGTCGAGGGCGAGTGGATGGCCGGCTCCATGGGCCTGCGCCGCAAACGGCCCGAGGACGACAAGATGCACCTCAACACCTACTGGTTCCCGTATACCCTGCCTTCGGTGCGCGCGCTGGTCGAGCACCTGGCGCCAGGCCACCGGCAGGTGATCCTGTACGGCGAGATCTACGGCGCCAGCATCCAATCCTTTCACTACGGTCAGGAGAAAGGCCTGGGCTTCGCTGCCTTCGACCTGTTGCTGGACGGGCGCTTTCTGGACTGGCCGGAACTGGCCGCGTTGTGCGCCCGGTTCGGGGTCCCCACCGTCCCGGCCCTGTACGAGGGGTCGTACAGCCGGGAGGCGGTGCGCCAGCACAGCGCCGGCAAGACCACCCTCCCCGATAGCCACATCCGCGAGGGCGTGGTAGTGCGCCCGCTGCACGAGCGCACGTCTCCCATCCTCGGGCGCGTCACGCTGAAATACCTGAGCGACGCCTACCTGCTGGACGACAAAAAGACGGACTTTACCGACCAATGACACCCGAGAACACTCCCGACATTCCCGGCCTCACTTTTCGCGGCTTTCGCGGCGAGGCCGACTACCCGCACATGCTGGCGGTGATCGAGGCCGCCAAAGTGGCCGACCGCATCGAACGCTCGCAAACCGTGGAGGACATCGCCCGCAATTACAGCCACTTGAACAACTGCGACCCCTCCCGGGACATGATCTTCGCTGAGGCTGCCGGTGCAGTGGTGGGCTACGGGCGCTGCGAGTGGAACGTGGACAAACACGGCCAGCGGCTGTACCTCCGCCTCGGCTTCCTTAAGCCGGAGTGGCGGCGGGGCGGCGTTGGCCGGGCCATGCTGCGCGGCTTGCAGGCCCGCCTGCGCCAGATCGCCGCCGATCACCCGGCCGGGCCGCGCTTCTTTGAGGCCTTCGCTGGCGACACCGAGGCCGGGGCCGAGGCGCTGCTGCGGAGCGAGGGCTACCAGCCGGTGCGCCATTTCTACGACATGGTGCGCCCGCTCTCTGAGCCGGTGAACGTCACGCCGCTCCCGGACGGGATTGAGATCCGACCCGCCGGGCCGGAGCACTACCGCGCAGTCTGGCAGGCCGACGTGGAGGCTTTCCGCGACCACTGGGGGTACGTCGCCCCAACCGAGACCGACCACCAACACTGGCTGGCCAGCCCCGAGTTCCAGCCCCACCTGTGGCAGATCGGCTGG
Organism: uncultured Anaerolineales bacterium; assembly: GCA_964478665.1. Classification (GTDB taxonomy): domain Bacteria; phylum Chloroflexota; class Anaerolineae; order Anaerolineales; family CAYZNA01; genus CAYZNA01. Next base: position 3,788 of record CAYZNA010000180.1, on the reverse strand, counting down.
GACAGCGACCAGGTGACCGGTATGGTGCTCAACTTTGTCAACGAGGCCGAAAATCGGGAGTACAACCGGCGCCGGGGCTACACCGAGGGCATCAGCGTGCGCCGCCCGTGGCGCCAGCGCGGCCTGGCCCGCGCCCTGCTCACCCGCAGCCTGCAAATGTTCAAGGAAATGGGCATGGCCGAGGCCGCCCTCGGCGCCGATACCGAAAACGTCACCGGCGCGCTGCGCCTGTACGAAAGCGTCGGCTTCCGCCCGGCCAAACGCAACACGCTCTATCGCAAGCCCATGACGTGACACGTCTCACGTTCTAACGTTTCACGTTCTAACGTTTCACGTTCTAACGTTCTAACGCAATGGAGCATAACTCACTATGCCAATCAGACCTCTCTCATCCCCCTGCCCCTTCTCTCCCCGAAACAGGGAGAGAAGGGGAGAAAAGCCGTCGTTCCAGGCCGATTTTTCTCCCCCTTCCCGCTTCGGGACGGTCGGAGACCGGGCCGGGGGGTCAGGTCCGGTCGGCGATAGTAAGTTATGCGGTATTGCGTTCTAACGCTTCATGGAGCTGCCGAATGACCATTCAAGCCTTGATTTTCGACTGGGGCGGCGTGCTGATGCGCACCGAGGACCAGACCGAGCGCCGCAAGTGGGAGGCTCGCCTCGGCTTGCAGGATTGGGAGCTGGCCGGCCTCGTGTTCGGCAACCCGGTCGCCCGCCAGGCCTCCACCGGCCAGGCCGGGACCGGGGCCGTCTGGGAGCAGGTAGGAGCCACGCTGGGCCTCGCCCCGGACGAGCTGTCCCGGCTGCGGCGCGACTTCTGGGCCGGCGACCGGCTGGACACCGAACTGGTGGGCTACATCGCCAACCTGCGCCCGCGCTGCCAGACTGCCATCCTCAGCAATGCCTGGTCGGACGCGCGCACCTTCTTCACCGGCCACCCGGAGATCCTGGCCGCCTTCGACCAGATCGTGATTTCCGGCGAGGAGGGAATGATGAAACCCGACCCGGAGATCTACCGCCGCACCCTGGCTCGACTGGGCGTTTCCCCGCAGCAGGCCGTGTTTGTGGACGACATGCCGGAGAACGTGACCGCCGCCGCTGCGTTGGGTATCCACGGCCTGCAGTTTCACAGCCGCGAGCAGGTGATCGCAAGACTCACGGAGCTACTGCCATGACCGGCCTTCTCGCGCCCGATACGCCGGTTGCGCCAGAACTGCCCCCGGTCACGTTCTAACGTTCTAACGTTCTAACGTTCTAACGTTTCATGGACCTGCCCGCAGGCCTGCGCCCCCACAGCCGGACCGGCCGCCCCCCCCGGCACCTGCGTCCGGGGCAGGTGTGCGGTCCCCCCTGCCACAGCCGGACCGACTGCGCCCCCACAGCCGGACCCGGCTCCCCCCGGGAACAGGCCGCCACAGCAGGATCGGCCCCGGATTCCCCTGCCGAATTCTTCTGCTGTCCGACCACCTGACCCTTCGGTGACCGCTTCGCGTGACCCTTCGGTGACTACCTGACACCTGACTGCTACACCCCCAAGATGGAAGTGCCGCTGTGGACACCGAGAACACTACCGGCGCGCTGGCAATCTACCAGCGGCTGGGGTTCGTGCCGGTCAAACGATTTGTGGCCTTCGGGAAAACGATATGATTGACACTGGACTGACAGACCGCGTCGTCCTCGTGACCGGCGCCAACCACGGCATCGGCGCAGCCACCGCCCGGGCCTTTGCCGCGCAAGGCGCGGCGGTGTTTCTCCATTACCTCCGCATTCCACTGGAGGCTCCCATCGAGGCGGGCGCACTGAGCCTCCCCGGCGAGGCGCTGTATCGGGCCGGGCGGGCCAGGCCTGCCGATGACGTCCTGCGGCAGATTCACGAGCGTGGAGGCCGGGCGGCGTCGTGGGAGGGGGACCTCTCCAACCCCGCCACCATCCCGGCGTTGTTCGACCGTGTTGAAGAGGCGTTTGGCCCGGTGGAGGTGCTGGTCAACAATGCCGCCCATTGGGAAGGTGGCGACACTTTTCTGCCGCTGGAGGCCGGGCACGGCCACACCCTCGCGCGAATCACGCCGGCCATTCACGACCGGTACTTCGCTGTAAACAGCCGGGGGACGGCGCTCATGATGGCTGAGTTCCTGCGCCGTCACGTCGAGCGGACCGCGCGCCGGGGCCGCATCATCAATGTGAGCACCGACGCAGCCCGCTGCTTCCCCGGCGAGATTTCCTACGCGGCCAGCAAAGCCGCGCTCGAATCCCTCAGCCGCAGCGCCGCGTGGGAGATGGCCCGTTTTGGAATCACGGTGAATGTCGTCGCCCCGGGGCCGATCCAGACGAACTGGATTTCCCCGGAAGTGGAGGCGCAGGAATTGCCGCACATACCGCTCGGGCGGATCGGGCAACCGGACGATGTGGCCGACGTGATTGTCTTTCTGGCATCCGAACAGGCGCGCTGGCTCACCGGGCAACTGCTGTACGCTGGCGGTGGGAAGGTCATGTAGCGAGGGAACGCCCGACTCGCCGTTTGCTCGCCGAACGGAAAGTGGACGAGATGCGTATCGAACCCATCACCCCCTCCCAGCGCGCCGAGTTGGAAGCGGCCCTGCGCCCCTACGCGCTGGAGCTGGACCCGGACCGCCCGCTCTCTGACCGGCAGATGGGGCGCTGGCTGGATGCCCTCTTCGATGACCCGGACCGCTGGCTGTGGTGGGGGCTGGACCCCGCCGGCCAGCGTCTGGGGTTCGTGATCTTCCGCAGGTTCCGCGACTGGCCGGACGAAAGCCGGTGGGTGGGCAGCATCGCTGAGTTCTGCATCTTCCCGGAGCACCGCCGCCAGGGGTACGGAACGGCGCTGGCCCACCGCGCGCTGGAGGCTCTGCGGGCGGCCGGCTGCGATCGGGTGGAGGCGGCCGTGCTCTGGGGCCGAGAGAGTTCGCTGGGGTTCTGGAGATCGGTGGGGTTCGGGCCGGTGTCTGTCGTCACAGAGCGCGAGTGGCCCACCCCGGGCATCCCCCGGCAGGACTGAGGCGCGCCCGGCAGGCGCGGCCGCCACGGCATAGATCGGGCAGCCCGCCCGGCCCCGCCAGGCGGGGACCCGATACTGCGCTACAATGGGACCCGCTGACCCACCGCTGCCCGCTCAGGAGACCCGGCATGAACGCTCGTCAATCACCGGTCGACGGCCCCGCCGGCAAACAGGCCGCCTTCGCCGCCTTTCTGCAGGCCTACCCGCAATATGAAAGCACCCGCTCCCTCGATGCCTTGCGCGCCAGCGATTACGCCCGGCTGGATCGCAACGGCCAGGTGTATCTGGACTACACCGGCGGCGGGCTATACGCCGAATCGCAGATTCAGGCCCACATGGCCCTGCTCAGCCAGAACGTCTTCGGCAACCCGCACTCCTTCAACCTGACCTCGCTGGCCATGACCCGCCTGGTCGAGCGCACTCGCGAGAGCATCCTGGACTTCTTCCGCGCCTCGCCCGACGAGTACCTCGCCATCTTCACCCAGAATGCCACCGGCGCGCTCAAACTGGTGGGCGAATCCTATCCCTTCGAGCCGGACGGCCAATACCTGCTCACTTTCGACAACCACAACTCGGTCAACGGCATCCGCGAGTTTGCCCACGCCCGCGGCGCAACTGTCACCTACATCCCCATTGTGCCGCCCGACCTGCGCGTAGACGAAAGCCGGCTGCTGGCTGAGCTGGCGCGGGCGCGACCCGGCGGGCACAACCTGTTTGCCTACACCGCCCAATCCAACTTCTCCGGGGTGCAACATCCCCTCGAGTGGATTGC
>CAYZNA010000179.1:0-7441 GCA_964478665.1 uncultured Anaerolineales bacterium | reverse complement strand
CGGAAGTGCACCATGCCGTCGCCGCCCGCGCCGGATTGGACCGCGATGGTGGCTTCGTCAATCAACATCGGTCAAGCCGGCCCGGCCCGCTGCCGAATGCCTTCCAGCAGCCCCATCATCACCATCAGATACTCTGGCAGTTTCCGGTACAGGGTCTCGGCGACTGCCTCGATGTAGGTGTGCGAGGTCAGGTTGCGGTCATCCGTCATCCGCAGGCAGGTCCCGGCCTGTTGGCTGGTGAGCAGCCCGGCCTTCAGCGCCTCGCGGAAACAAGCCTTGGGAGAGTTGCAGGGAACACCTTCGTATTCCCGCAGGTACGCTTTGAGCAGTTTCCACAGACTCTCGAACGAGTATTCAAAGCGCTGAATGCAGGCGTCGCGCACCACGACGCTGAACGGCAGGTCGAGCGCCTCCTTCAACGTCGCCAGCGCGCGGCGGCAGGACTCCAGTTTCTCGCTCAGTTTTTCCACAGCAGGATTCCTTCTTCCAGCACCTGACGGCGGAACTCGGCGGAGGTGGCGGCTAAATCCACGAGATCCACTGTGAACGGGATGGTGGACTCTTCCAGCAGTTCGCGGGCCGCGCTGAGTTCGTTTCCCAGATCATCGCCCAGTACGGCAATGTCATAATCCGAGATCTCGCTGTGGCTGCCCGTGGCCCGCGAACCGAAGAGATAGACGGCACACGGCCGGTCCCCAAGCGCCGGGCGCAAAAGGGCGGTGATGCGGTCGAGGTCGGGGTCGGGGAGCAGGTGAGCGGGCACGGGGCTATTATAAGGCAAAGGGGGGCAGGAAAGGAGGGCGGGGAGAGAACCAGCGCTCGCGCAGGCGGTTCCGGGGTAGCGCAGAGCCGTTTTGGTCTGTGTTACCTTTTCCTGCTTTCCGTCGCAGAGTGCGAAACGAAAAAACACGATTCGCCCGGCGCGTCAGCGCCGGGCGAATCTCTTCAGAGAGATTCAGGAGTCAGAATTCAGGATTCCAGAAATTCAAATGCTAACGGGGGAGAGCACAGGACGGAAACCCAGACTGTGCACGCGGTAGGCCGCGCACAGTTTGCCGCCGAGGGGGCGGCGCGGCAGGGCGGTGGTGCGCTCGAGGTCGGGATGGAGAGGCGCTTGAGGCAGAGAGAACCGCCAACGATCTGGCCTATGAAAGACTCAGGGCAGATCTGGAACGCGATTTCCCCGGCAAGTGGGTGGTCATCGCGAACGGCAGCCTACAGGGCGTGGGCGACTCTCTGGAAGAAGTGGATCGGCTTGTCCCGACTGCTCAGGACAGAATCGTGGTTCAAATAGGCGAAGAGCGCCCGGCGGAGATCGAACTCGGATGGCAGATAACGTTCGGCTGATCTGCTGGCCCACGCCCGAAGTGTACCGCTTTCGTCTATCAGACTGCCCTTAACTGGCCTCCCACGCTGCCACCCTCCGTTTTTCCATCTCGAAACTTACCCCCAGCAAATGCAGCGTTTTCTCCGTCAACTGGTAGCGGGCGAAGTATTCCCTTTCTTTGATCTGCTGTAGCGCCTCCGCCGCGCTGCCGTCCAACTTGAACTCGAAGAGGTAAACCGCCGCCTCGGTCTCGATGACCGCATCAATGCGCCCCTGGTTGGTGTGCACTTCGGCGTTGATTTCCAGGCCGATCAGTTTAAAGATCAGATAGAAAATCGTCTGGTAGTATTTCTCCTGCTTGATTTGTAGGTCGTAGGGGATGTTTGCCAGAAAGGTGTTGAGCGCCTGAAAGAAGCGCCCCCAGGCCGTGTCCAGCAGAGCCTGCGCCAATTGTTTGAGCGCACTCCCTGCAAAGGCCAGCTCCACTTCGCCGTAGGCGTTCAGCAGGTAGGCCATAAAGGCCCGCTTGACTTCGTAGTTGGGATACGAAAGCGTATACGTCTGGAAGCGGTCTTCGTAGTCTTTGATCGTCAGATAGCCGGTCTGAAACAACAGCGGCACAATCTCCAGACTCTCGATCTCGTAGGTGCTGAAGGCCAGTTCGGGCACTTGCAGGTCTTCCAACTGCTGCAGGTCATAGCCTCGGGTCTTGAGCAGCTTGATCAAAAACGTCGGCGTGCCGCTCTCGAACCAGTAGTTTTGAAACTCACGCTTTTGAAACAGTAGCAGCAAAGAGAAAGGGTTGTAGACCGGCTCACATCGCCGGGAGAAGCAGAACCCGTCGTACCATGCCTGGATTTGCGCCCGCAAGGCCTTCGAGGTTGTCCCCTGCGTCTCTGCAAACGCATGCAGATAATCCGGGAAATTGGTTTCCACTTCTTCCTGGGTGATCCCCAACATCGCCGCGTATTGATTGTCCATCGTCAAGTCATTCAGGTTGTTGAGATCCGAAAACACCCCTACCCGGCTGAACTTACTGACTCCGGTCAACAGCACAAAACGAATGTGGGCGTCCAGCGCCTTGATAACCCCGTAGAACCCTTTCAGAACATCCCGGATGCGCTGCGCCTCCTCCGTGTTTTCGATATTATCCAGGATGGGCTTGTCGTATTCGTCAATCAGGACGACCACCTGGTTTTGCTGCGCCAGTTCCCGAATCAGATCTGCAAAGTGCAGATGAGGGGGGCCTTTGCGCAGGGTGATTTGATGACGGTGGGCAATATCCTGGGTGATGCGAGTCAGCGTTTCCTTCAATTCCACCGCGTTCTTAACCGGGTTCTCGCTAAAATCAATTCGGATGACCGGATGCTGTTCCCATTGGTAAGGACTATCGTACAGCCACAAGCCCTCGAACAGATCCCGGTTCCCCTGGAAAATCTCGTCCAATGTGGAAATCAGCAGGCTCTTGCCAAAGCGTCGCGGGCGGGAGAGAAAATAAACACCAAAAGGATGGCGAATCAGTTCGTAGATATAGCGGGTCTTATCTACATACAGATAGCCGCCCTCAATGATTTTTCGGAAGGTCTGGATGCCGACGGGCAGGGGTTTGAGCGCCATGTCCGGATTATATACCATGCTACCCCCCCTGCCTCGCGCGGCGGCGTTCGCGGCGGGCGGCGCGGTCGGCATCGGCGCCGCCGACCTCGCCGGCCGCCTCGCCGCGCTGGAAGCGCAGCCAGGCCATGCAGTTCTCGTCGTGGCCCAGCATCACGTCCGCCGCCAGAATGGCCTTGCGGGCCTCGGGTTCGAGCGGGTTGGTGATGGCGCAGGGCATGCCGGCGGCCATGGCCATGGCCAGAAAGGTGGCGTTGAGCGCCGGGCGGTCCGGCAGGCCGAAGGAGATGTTGGAGGCGCCGCAAATGGTGTTGGCGCCCAGCTCCTCGCGCACCCGGCGCACAATGCGGAACAGGGCGCGACCGGCGTAGCGTATGGCGCCGACCGGCATGGCCAGCGGGTCAATCAGTACGTCCGCGGGCGGGATGCCGAACGCTCCGGCGCGCTGCACGATCTTTCTGGCGACGGCGAAGCGCACGTCGGGGTCTTCGGAGATGCCGCTTTCGTCGTTCGAGATGGCGATGACCGCCGCGCCGTATTGGGCCACCAGCGGCAGCACGCTTTCCAGACGCTCGTTTTCGCCGGTGACCGAGTTGACCAGTGGCTTGCCTTCGCAGGCCGCCAGCCCGGCCTCCAGCGCCCGCACAATGGAAGAATCAATGCACAGCGGCACGTCCACGACGGACTGCACCACGCGCACAGCTTCGGCCAGGATGGCCGGCTCGTCGGCGAGGGGGATGCCGGCGTTGACGTCCAGCACGTGGGCGCCGGCCTGCACCTGGGCGAGGGCGTCGGCGCGCACGCGGTCGAAGTTCCACGCGGCCATTTCGGCGGCCAGCTTCTTGCGCCCGGTGGGGTTGATGCGCTCGCCGATGATCACAAAGGGGTGGTCCGGCCCGATGCGGACTTCGCGGGTGGGGGAGGTGAGGAGGGTTTCCATGGAGTTATGCCTTTCGGGTCGAGGGGTGAGGAGGGGTCAGGTGGTCAGGTGGTCAGGTGGTCAGGTGGTCAGGTGGTCAGGTGGTCAGGTAGTCAGGTGGTCAGGTGGTCAGGTAGTCAGGTGGTCAGGTAGTCAGGTAGTCAGGTGGTCAGGTAGTCAGGTGGTCAGGTAGTCAGGTGGTCAGGTGAGGAGGGGGCAGGTGTCACGGGCAAGGCCAACCTGACACCTGACACTCTGACACCTGGCGCCTGATTACCTGACACCTCCGCTGCGGCGGGGGAGGAGGCCGGCCTGCTCGATGATCTCGGCCACCAGCTCTTCCTGGCGGTAGGCCATGACGTGTACGCCGCTCACGCCGGGAATTTCGCGCACTTGCTGGATGATCTCCACACACAGTCGCTTGCCCTCCAGCGCCTGCTCCCCCGGCGGCGCGCCCCGCAGCCGGCGGATGACCTCGTCGGGGATGGCAACCCCGGGCACGTGGGCGCGCATCCATTCGGCGGTCTTCGCCGAGCGCAGCGGCCCCACGCCGACAAGGATGAAGACGCGCTCGTGCAGCCCCAGCTCGCGCACGCGGGCCATGAACTCGCACAGGCGCGGCAGGTCGAAGCAGTACTGGGTCTGAATGAAGTCAGCGCCGGCCTCCACTTTCTTTTTCAGGCGCAGCGGGCGAAAGTCGTAGGGCGGCGCGAAGGGATTGGCCGCCGCGCCCAGAAACAGCTTCGGGGCGGACTCCAGGGCGCGCCCGCTGAGAAAGCGACCTTCGTCGCGCATGATCCGCGCCATGCGCAGCAGGCTGAGAGAGTCGAGATCGAACACCGGCTTTGCCTCCGGCTGGTCCCCCACCTGGACCCCGTCGCCGGTCAGGCACAGGGCGTTGCGCACCCCCATGGCCGCCGCCCCCAGCAGGTCGCCCTGAATGGCGATACGATTTTTGTCGCGGCAGGAAACCTGCAGCACCGGCTCGTACCCGGCGCGGGTGAGCAGGGCGCACACCCCCACGCTGGACATGTGCACGTGCGCGCCGGAGGCGTCGGTGGCGTTGATGGCGTCGCACACCCCGGCCAGCACCAGCGCGCGCTCGAAGACCGACTGCGGATCGGCGCTGTCCGGCGGGTTGAGTTCGGCGGTAACGGCAAAGCGCCCGGAGCGCAGCACCCGCTCCAGCCGCGAGCCGGAGCGCATGTGCGGCGGGACCCCGGCTGTCGGGATGGGGTCCGGGATCACGCGCTCCACCCTGCCGGGGGCCGGCTGGAGGCCCCGGTGAAATCATTGATCCACGCCGAGGTGCGGTGGAGTTGGCGGTTGACCGGCGGCTGCACCGCCAGAATCTCGGCGCCGAAGCGGGGCATCTGTTTCGAACGCTCCCACGCCTGCGCCCAGACGCAGGGCCGGGTGGGGTACACCTCACAGGCGCCGTCGGGGCGCACGCCGCCGCACGGGCCGTTACGCATCTGCTTGGGACAGGTCATGGGGCAAGTCATGCCGGTGCTGTGCAGGATGCACTGGCCGCACATGTGGCAGTCGAAAAGCGGGCCTTTGCTGGCGCGCTCGACCCGCACGAACAGGCGCTCCACCCGCCCGCCGGGCCTCAGCCAGCGCCGGAAGGGCCACAGCAGACGATGGGTGGCGTGGTAAGCCAGCTCCAGCAGGTGGGGGGAGTCTTGCAGGCGACGAAGGGCTGAGTTGCGGGGCATGACGGTGACTATAAGCGACCCGATTCTTTCTGGACAGCCAGCGCCGCCAGAGTCTGCGGGCGCGGCTTGTTGCCGGGTATCAGGCCAATGCCGCTGCCGATGCCGCGCTGGCCGCGGAGTGGGCCGCCGTCGAGGACGAGGCGTGGGCAACGGCTACGCTCCCATCAACGCCACCAGCCGGGTCTCCAGCGCGCCGTAGCCCACCTGCCTGACCTCCAGCGGCAGGCGCAGTTGACCGGCGGCCCAACGCGCCCGTTCGCGCAGCGCCGGGTCGTCGCGCTGGGCAAGGTACACCACGCGGGTGTAGTTGGCGAAGTAGTCCTCTCGCAGCTCTGGGTGACGGGCAAGGCCCAGCCCCTCGATCACCAGATGATCGAAGGACTGCACGAGGTAATCAGTGAGGAAAAACGTGCCCGGCGCCTCGGCCATCAGGGCCTCGAAGTTGCCGTCCGCGTACATCTCGTAACAGTGCGGGCCGGCGACGCGCTGCACACCCTCGCGCGCCAGCAGGCGGTCCAGCGCGCCGCCGGCGCCGCAATCGCCGTAGACCACGATCACCCGGTCGTGCGCGGCGCGGGTCTCACGGATGCGGCGCAGCACCGCGCCCGGGATGCGGTCGGGGGTGTTGTGCAGCAGGGCCGGGGCGGCGAGCACGTCGGCCTGCCAGCCGTACTTTTCGTTGAGCGCCAGCACTTCGCGGGCCAGCGCGCCGCAGGCGATGAGGGCGGTGGGCATGGGGTGTCAGGTGTGTCGGGTGTCGGGGGTCGGGGGTCGGGTGTCAGGTGTCGGGGGTCGGGGGGGGAGGGCGCGGGCCATGGCGTGGATGTGGGCCGGGGTGCTGCCGCAGCACGAGCCGATGATGCGGGCGCCGAGGTCGCGCACCCTGCAAGCATAGGCGGCCATGGCGTCGGGGCCGGCGGTGTACACGGCCTTGCCGCCCTGCAGCACCGGCACGCCGGCGTTTGACTTGGCAACCAGCACGACCTGCGGCGCGGCGGCGTGCATCTTCTCGATCACGGCCAGAATCTCGTCCGGGCCGTTGCCACAATTGCCGCCCACCGCCGCCGCGCCCCACTCGCTGAGGGCGCTCACCGCTTCCTCCGGCCTGACGCCCATCATGGTGCGGCCGCGGGTGTCAAAGGTCATAGTGGCAATGATCGGAATCTCGGCGGATACCCGGCGCACGGCCTCCATGGCCGCCCGCATCTCCTTCAGGTCGGACATGGTCTCGATCCAGACCACGTCCGCCCCGCCGGAGACCAACGCCCCGGCCTGCTCCGCGAACCCGGCCACCGCCTCGTCGTACTCCAGCGTGCCCAGCGGGGCCAGAATCTCGCCGCTGGGGCCGATGTCGCCGGCCACCAGCGCGGCGCCGCCGGCTGCGTCCACCTCGGCCCGCAGGATGACGGCCGCGGTGCGGTTCAGCTCGGCCACGCGCTGGTGCAGGTTGTGCATCCCCAGCCGGAAGCGGTTGCCGCCAAAGGTGTTGGTCAGCAGAATCTGCGAGCCGGCCTCCAGATAGGCGCGCTGCACGGCCCGCACCCGGTCGGGGTGCAACACGTTCCAGGCCTCCGGCGGGTCGCCAAACTGCAACCCGGCCTCAAACAGCATGGTGCCCATGGCGCCGTCGGCCAGCACGGTGCCGTTTCTATCCAGCAGTTGTTCCAGCTTGTTCATATCGCTCTCTCCTCGGTCCCGTAGGGCTGGCATCCCCATGCCAGCCTTTCTTCCGCCAACAGGGCGCATGGCGCGAAGCGTGCGCCCCCCACAGGTCGGGCTGCGCCCTCTGCGGTCCCGTAGGGCTGGCATCCCCATGCCAGCCTTTCTTCCGCCAACAGGGCGCATGGCGCGAAGCGTGCGCCC
>CAYZNA010000178.1:0-7459 GCA_964478665.1 uncultured Anaerolineales bacterium | reverse complement strand
CCGCCGCCGCCCAGCAGGCCTACGACGCCATCCTCGGCTTCACCCCCCGGCTGCTGCTGGCCTCCTTCTGCGCCTACCTCGTGGGCGAGTTCCTCAACTCCTACGTGCTGGCGCGCCTCAAGGTGAGCACTGGCGGGCGCTACCTGTGGGTGCGCACCATTGCCTCCACCCTCGTGGGCGAGGGCGTCGACTCGGCCCTCTTCATCTTGCTGGCCTTCGCCGGCATCTTCCCGACCGCCGCCCTCGGCCAGGCCATCCTCTCCCAGTGGCTGGTGAAGAGCGCCTACGAGGCCCTCGCTACCCCGCTGACCTATCTCGCCGTCAACTGGCTCAAGCGGCAAGAAGGGCTGGATGTCTTCGACCGGGAGACAAACTTCAGTCCGGTGGCGCTCAGGACATCCTGATCGGGGCCTCTGCGAACGGGTCGTACAGGGGGCGCGTCCCCGTGTGCCCTGCACCAGCGTCCCCTGGAATCACGAGTGCGCGGCCTGCGCCGCGCACTCCTGTTTGTGCGCCCATTCTCACTTCTGGCCGCCGGCCGCCAATCACTAACCGCCAGCAGCCAGTTGCCGACCACCAGCGGCTAATACACCGGCAAATACCGCTCCAGCTCCCACTGGCTGACGTTGATCCGGTACTCGTCCCACTCCCGCGTGCGCCCTTCCACGTAGCGGTCGAAGAGATGCTCGCCCAGCGTGGCCTGCATCAGCTCGCTGCGCTTTAGCTCCGCAATCGCCTCGCCCAGCGAGCCGGGCATGGCCGTGAGCCGCGAAAGGGCCGCGTTGTCCAGGTGGTACAGATTCTCCTCGTGCGGCTCGGGGACCGGCAAATCGCGCCGGATGCCGTCCAGCCCGGCCATCAGCATCGCGGCAAAGGCCAGGTACGGGTTGGCGCTGGGGTCCGGGCAGCGCAACTCGATGCGCGTGGCGGTGGCGACGCGGCCCGGGCTGACCTTCGGGATGCGGATGAGCGCGGAACGGTTGATGCGCGCCCAACTCAGGTACACCGGGGCTTCGTAGCCCGGAACCAGCCGCTTGTAACTGTTCACCAGCGGCGCGATCACCGCCGACAACTCCCGTGCGTGCGCCAGTTGCCCGGCGATGAACTTCCGCGCCAACTCGCTCAACCCGTATTCGTTGCTCGGGTCGGCGAAGGCGTTCCGGTCTTCCTGCCACAGGCTCTGGTGGGTGTGCATGCCGTTGCCGTTGATGCCCGCGACGGGTTTGGGCATGAACGTGCAATACAGGCCGTTGCGCTGGGCGATCGCCTTGAGCGTCAGGCGCAGGGTCACGGCGTTGTCGGCCGTGCGCAGCGCCCGGTCGTACTTGATGTCAATCTCGTGCTGGCCCACCGCCACCTCGTGGTGGAGCGCCTCCACCGTGATGCCGAACGCGCCGAGCGCCGTCACCATCTGCCGCCGCACCGAGTGCGCCAGATCGGTGCTCACGTCGAAGTAGCCGGCCTGATCGTGCGGCAGAAGCGGCATCAGTTCGCCGTTGGCGTGCGGGCGGAACAGAAAGAATTCCAGTTCCGGCCCGGTGGAATAGTCGTAGCCCATCTCGGCCGCGGCCGCCAGCGCGCGCTTGAGCACGTGGCGCGGGTCCCCGGCAAACGGCTCCCCGGTGGGCAGGTGCACGTCGCAGATCACCCGCGCGGTCGGCACGTCGGTGTCCCACGGGATCACGGCGAAGGTCTCCAGGTCCGGGTGCAAGAGCATGTCGCTCTCGGCGATGCGGGCGAAACCCTGGATCGAGGAGCCGTCGAACCACAGGCCATGGTCCACCACCTCCGGCCACATTTCCGCCGGGATGCCTACACTCTTCACCACCCCCATGATGTCGGTGAACTGCAGGTTGATGAACTGCACGCCGCTGGCCGCGATGGTCTCCTTCGCTCGTTCTACATTTGCTTTGTCGTACATCGTTTTGGTCTCCTCTGAGAAAATGCGGAATGATCCTGTCCCGTGACCTGAAGATACTGGCGCACGTACGCAAAAGGCCAGGCCAGACCCGGGGGGCTTCGCGAAGCGGAACCGTCAGATCTGGCCACGCCACTGAGGGCCTTTGCATGCGCGCATTCTACCACAAGAGCGGAACAAAACCGTTCGAGTTGTGGTATCCTTCCGCCTCCCGCATTCCCCATTCCCGATTCATCATTCATCACGCGAAGCAGTCATTCATCATTCCCAATGCCCTCCCTCCCCCCCGACCACCGCTCCGGCTTTGTGGCCGTGGTGGGCAAGCCCAACGTGGGCAAGTCCACCCTGATCAACGCCTTCCTGGGGCAGAAGATCGCCCCGGTCTCCCCCCGCCCTCAAACCACCCGCGCCCGCCAGTTGGGCATCCTCACCCGCCCGGACGCGCAGGTGGTGTTCGTGGACACGCCCGGCGTGCACAGCCCGCGCCACAAGCTGGGCAGGTTCATGAACGAGGTGGCCCGCCGCGCGCTATCTGACGCCGACGTGATCCTGTTCATCGTGGACCTCTCCGCCCCCCCGGACGACGACGACCGCCGCCTGGCCGATCTGATCCGCCGGCGCGCCGGGCAGGCCCCCACCATCCTCGCCCTCAACAAAGTGGACCTCACCCCCTCCCCGGCCTTCAATCCCCAATCCCCAATCCCCAATCTCCAATCCCCAACCCCCAATCTCCAATCTCCAATCTCCAATCTCCAATCCCTGCTCCCCGACGCCCTCCCCTTCGCCATCTCCGCCACGCGCGGCGACGGGCGCGAAGCCTTGCTGGAGGCCGTGCTGGCTGCCTTGCCCCCCGGCCCGCGCTACTACCCGGAGGAGGACATCACCGATGCCTACGTGCGCGACATTGCCGGGGAACTGGTGCGCGAGGCCGGGCTGAGGGAACTGCGCGACGAGGTGCCGCACGGACTGGCGGTGCGCGTGGACGAGTTCAAGGAGCGCCCCAACGGGGACGTGTACGTGCTGGCGACCGTCTTTGTGGAGAAGGAATCGCACAAAGGCATTGTCATTGGCAGGGGCGGCGCCATGCTGAAGCAGATCGGGGGGCAGGCGCGGGCCGAGATCGAGGCCCTGACCGGGAGCAAGGTGTTTCTGGAATTGAAGGTCAGGGTAAGCGAACGCTGGCGGGACGACGAGGCCGCGCTGAGGCGCTTTGGCTACGTCGTTGAACGGTGAGGCGCGTCCTGTGGAAACCTATCAGTCTCCCTTCTCCTCCCGCTACGGCTCCGGCGCCATGCGTCGCATCTGGTCCGATAACCACCGCCGCCGGCTGTGGCGGCGCTTCTGGGTGGCGCTGGCAGAGGCCCAGGCCGAGGCCGGGCTGGTCAGCGCGGCGCAGGTGGAGGACCTGCGCGCCCACGCCGAGTTGCTGAACACAAAACGCTCGCTGGCCATCGAGGCCGAGATCGGTCACGACCTGATGGCGGAGGTCAAATCGTTCGCCGAGCAGTGCGCCGTGGGCGGCGGGATCATCCACTGGGGCGCCACCAGCGCCGACGTGACCGACAACGCCGATGCGCTGCGCATCCGCGAGGCGCTGGACCTGCTGCTGGCCGGGCTGCGCGCGCTGCTGCTGGCCTTTGCCGGGCAAATCGAGCGCCACGCCGGGCTGGTCTGCATGGCCCTCACCCACCTCCAGCCGGCCGAGCCGACCACGATGGGCTACCGGCTGGCAGGCTACGCTCAGGATTTACTCGGCCACCTCGCGCGGCTAAACGCGGTCCGGGGGGAGGTAAAAGGCAAGGGGGTCAAGGGGGCGGTGGGGACCGGGGCCTCGTTCGAGGAGATGCTACAGGGCACGGGCTGGTCGGCCGGGCGGCTGGAGTCGGCAGTGATGGCCCGGCTCGAGCTGCCCTGCTTCCCCATCAGCACCCAGACCTATCCCCGAATTCAGGACTATGCGGCGCTCTCTGCGCTGGCCGGGCTGGCCGCCAGCCTGCACAAGTTCGCCTTTGACCTGCGGCTGCTGCAGGCGCGCGGCGAAGTGGCCGAGCCGTTCGGCGAGCAGCAGGTGGGCAGCAGCGCCATGCCTTTCAAGCGCAATCCGGTCAACGCGGAGAAGATCTGCTCGCTGGCGCGGCTGGTGGCGGCCCTGCCGGCCGTCGCGTGGGGCAACGCTGCCAATGCCGCGCTGGAGCGCAGTCTGGACGATTCCGCCAACCGTCGCAGCCTGTTCCCGGAGGCCTTTCTGGCGCTGGACGAGATGCTGGCGACCGCCACGGCCATCGTGCGCGGCCTGCAGGTGGACGCCGCAGCCTGCGCGCGCGGGCTGGCCGAGCACGGGCCGTATGCCGCCACCGAGCGACTGTTGACCGCGCTGGTGCGCGCCGGCGGGGATCGCCAGGCCATGCACGCCCGCCTGCGCGAACATAGCCTGCGCGCGCGCAGGGCCGGCGATCCGGGCGCGCTGGCCGGAGCACTGTGCAGCGACCCCGAGCTTCTGCGCCGGCTTCGCCCGGCCCGCGTCCGCGAATTGATGCGCGCCGAGGGCTACACCGGCCAGGCGCGCGAGCGCGCGCTGGCGCTAGCAGCTGACGTGCGCAAGCAGGTCACGGCATGAACATTCCAGGCGCAGGCAGGACTGCCCACATCCCGGATCGCTGGTCACGCCGATATAAAGCGTGCCATTGCGCTTGCTCGCCAGGACGTACACGATTGGCTGTTTCGTCATGCGCGGCGATCCTCGCCGCTTTGCGCAGGCGAGCCTGGTGGAGAGGCCAGCTTAAACCCGCCACAACGCAGCACCGGCAGGGGCGGGTAACGCGGGAAGTCCGGGTCGGTCTTCGCCAGGTTGCACAGCACAAACACGCTGCCGCGCGCGCTGGTCACGGTGCGAACATGCCGGCAGTGGGCGCACAGCCCGGCGCCCGGCGGAACCTTCGATTGGTTGCTCACGATCTGAGTTCATCCTCCCGCTCGGCAAGGGTAAAGCGCCGGATGGTGATGGCGTCCACCAGCCCCGGCAACAGATGGTTCAGCCACACGCTGAACACCCACTGCCAGGGCAGGAGCAGCGTGGGGCGCGGGCGCCGAACCAGCCCCACCACGGCCTCCGCTACCTGATCGGCTGTGAGCACCATTGACTCTGGCGTGGTGGCCTTCGTCTTGCGCCGGATCCCGGCGTGGGAGGCGAATTCGGTCTTCACCCCGCCCGGGTACACCGTAGAAACCTCGATGCCCCACGGCTTGACCTCGCGCCGCAGCGCCTCCGAGAAGCCGCGCACCGCGAACTTGCAGGCGGCGTACACGGTATAGGTGGGGGTGGCGACCCACCCGGCCATAGAAGCCATGTTGATGATGTGCCCCGCGCGCTGCTGCATCATCACCGGCAGCGCCTGGCGGGTGACCTGTACCACCCCCAGCACGTTGACCGCAAACTGGGCCTCGATGTCTTTCACCGGATCGAGATTCTCCAGCCAGTCCAGCCGCCCGAATCCGGCGTTGTTGAACAACACGTCCAGCCGGCCAAATCGCTCCAGCGTGCGCTGCAGCAGGTGCTGGATGTCGTCCAGCCGGGAGAGGTCAGCCGGGATGGGGAGCGCTTGCGCGCCGCCGCCTATCGCTCCAATCTCCTGCGCCAGCGCCTCCAGCCGATCTTCCCGGCGGGCGGCGAGGGCCAGCCTGGCCCCGGAGCGCGCAAACGCACGGGCGGTAGCTTCTCCGATGCCGGAGGAGGCGCCTGTGACCAGAATCACCTTGCCGCGAACGTCAGCCATGATCTCCTCCTGTGCCAGGGATGGGGGGGCAAGTTTCCAACTTGCCCTACGGAAAGATGCCCGTCCACGAGAAGCACAGCGCCGTCGCGAGGGCGGCCAGTTCACCCAACAGGATCGAATTCATCGGCCGCGGGAGCAGACCGTGGTCAGTCAGCCGCGACTGCTGTGGTTGCCACCGCGCGAGCGCGCACCCAAGTCATCACCAGCCAGGCCAGGGCCATAAACACCATGCTGAACGGCCACAACCAGCGGTACTGGCTGCCCATGGCCTCCACCAGCACGCCGCTCAGCGTGGGGCCAAGAACGGCCGCCAGTTGCGACGAGAAGTAGTACAGCCCGGTATAGGCTCCAATCTTGCGCTCGTCTCCGTGATCGTACACCAGCGGCAGGCTGTTGACGTTGACCAGCGCCCAGAACCCACCGGCCAGCACCAGCGTGATCACAAACGCCAGCGGCCCGTGCACCAGCGCGTAGCCGATCGCTGAAATCACCGTCAGCCCGATCAGGCCAATCTGGATCACCGGGCGCCGCCCGTAGCACGTCCCCAGCCAGCCGGCCGGCACGGCGAACAGAATAAACGACACCGTGACCGACCCGGAATAAATGGAGGCCGTGCCGGGCTTCATGCCCAGGCTGAACACGGCAAACGACGACAGCCCGGTCTCCAGCGCGTTGAAGGCCATGAACCATAGCAGGATGCCCAATAGCACCCACAGGCCGCTCTTCTGGGGACTGGAGGCAACCGCCCGCAGGTTCGCCAGCACCCCTGTGCCCGCACCTTCACGTCCGGCGTCGGCGCCGGCCAGTCGCTGCGGCTCGCGCACCCGCCACAGCACCACCGCCAGCACTGCCACCATCAGCACGGCCCCGGCGATGAAGGGCGCCTCCCGTCCCACCCCGTTGAACAGGTAGCCGCCGCCAAAGAAGGCCAACAGACCACCCACCCCACCCATCAGGTTGATGATGCCGTTGGCCTTGCTGCGGTCGTCCGGCAAAAACAGGTCCCCCAGCCAGGCCACGGTCGGGGAGCGAAACAACGCCATACCGAAGTTGGTGATAAGAATGAAGGCCGCCAGCGCCAGCGCAGTCTGGGCAAATGGGATCAGCACAAAGCCCACCAACGCCAGCGGCACTCCCAGCAAAATCCAGCCCTTGCGCCGGCCGAAGCGGTTCCACGTGCGGTCGCTGCGCTCGCCGGCCCATGGCGCAATCAGCATGTTAAGAATATTGTCCCACGTCATAATAAACAGCGCCAGCGCCGGGCGCAGGCCAAAGCCGACCACTTTGGGAATCTCGCGCCCGGCTTCCAGCAATTGCCGGTTGAACTCCGGGTTGCCGGCTTGCAGGAAGATCGGCACGTACTGGTTGAAGATGGGCCAGATGATGCTGATGCCCAGGAAGCCAAAGCCAACGATCAGGGTTCTGCGGTAGCTGAACTTTTGCATGAGGGGGTCTCCGGGGGGGGGCAAGGAGGATAGGAGGATAGGAGGATAGGAGGATAGGAGGATAGGAGGATAGGAGGATAGGAGGGTAGGAGGATAGAAGGTATGAAGGTGTCAGGTGTCGAGGTGGATGTCAATAGGTGGGGGCGTCGGAAGGCTACGCGGGATCAAGATTAGCCGGGAAGTATAGCGGGGGCAGCCAGAAACGCAAATGCCGTCGGCCGGCGGGGAGGGGACCTGCGACAGACAGGCCCCGCCTGCGCCCCCGTAGCGCGGGCATCCCCATGCCCGCGCCTCGCGCGCCGGAAGGGCCACGCGGGGCATGG
>CAYZNA010000177.1:0-7464 GCA_964478665.1 uncultured Anaerolineales bacterium | reverse complement strand
GGCCCAATGGCGCCCCGATCCACCCAGATCACGCCGACGGCCCCTTCCATAAACCAGCGGAAGAATCGCTTGCGCCGGTAATTATGCGCCCCCAGCACCACCCCCGGCCGCTCGCCCAGCAAAGTGAACAGCAGCGGCAGATCGAAGTAGCTCAGATGGTTGGGGCTGACGATGAAACCGCCACCCACCGGCACGTGCTCCAGGCCGCGCGCCTCCACCCGCGCCACCAGCCGGAAAGCGAGTCGCAACAGCCGGCGGAACGCCCGCCGCCCGCCGGGCGACAGGCGGGCGCGCACATAAATCGGTTCGGCGTCTGGCGCTGCCGCCTGATCCGGCCCGGGTTGCATGGGCGGCCCTACCCGGGGGCGGCGCCCGGGGTGGCGCCGAGTAGTTCCACGTCGAAGATCAGGGTGGCATTCGGCGGGATCAGGCTGCCCGCGCCGCTGGCCCCGTAACCCAGATCGGCCGGGATGGTCAGCCGGCGCTTGCCGCCCACCTTCATTCCGGCCACCCCCTCGTCCCAGCCGGGGATCACACCGCCCTGCCCCAGGGTGAACTCAAACGGCTGGCCGCGGTCCACCGACGAATCGAACTTGCTGCCGTCGGTCAGCCAGCCGGTGTAGTGCACGCTGACCGTATCCCCGGCCTTCGCTTCCTCCCCGGTTCCCACCACAATGTCCTGAATTTGCAGCCCGGAGGCGGTGGCAGTGGATTGCACGTCCGGCGCCAGGGTGGGTATGCCCTCAGCCCCGTCGGCCTGACCACGGATGCGGGGCCAGAGCACGACGCCGGTCACGACGAGCGCCACCCCCAGTGCGCCCCCACCGATCCACCACATCCGGCGGCGTTTTACTCTCTCGCGGGCAGCCGCCCGCGCCCTGCGACGTTCGGACAGTTTGGACATGTGTGATTCCTCGGTTGTTGTTCTCAGTCAGTACTCTCTTCGCCTGGCGCGAACCACCAACGCACAAACTGGCGGGAGACCTCCAGCGCCTTGCGGGCCGCTTCCAGCCCGGCGGCGGCCTGCGAGCGGGTGTATTGCTCCGCCGGAATCCAGATTACCTCGTCGCCTTCGTTCTCAAGGTTCTCAAGAATGTAGCGCGCGTCAACGGCAGCGTGCTCGTACTCTCGGGAGAGCGCCGCCAGTTCCAGCAGGCTTGCTTTCCACGCCTGCACGTCCTGCGAGGCGAGCTCTCGCTCGAGCACTCTCCCCACCCAATGGCTGCGCTCGAAGGCCCCGAGGCAGATCAGCACAGCTTTCACGGACCGCTCGATAGATTGCTGGCAATGGTAAGCGCAGCGATCAAAGTAGCCCGAGCGCAGGAGCTCCCCGGCGATCTGGCTTTCCCGAACTGCCTCCTCCAACCACAGCGCGGCCCGGCGGCTGTTGGCGATTGGCGAGAGCGGGGTGCTCTGGCGGTAGCGGACCGGGAAGCGCCAGCCGCCTGTCTCCGTGCGACGAACCCCGCTGGCGGTGATTTCGTCGCGGGCTGCTTGTAGCAGCGGGACAATTTCTCCGCCATCGTACACAATCAGGCCGTCAAAAGCCACTTCCATCAAGATGAAGACGTGGTTCTGCAGGCCGCGACGCAAGCCATCGAGGTGGATCGGGAGCACGTCCACGTTTACCAGCCCGATTGCATCCTGGCATTCGCGCATGATCTCGCGCCGCGCGCGCCGGTCGGTGATGGCTTCGCGCAGCACAACCAAGACGTCCAGATCATGCCAGCGCTCACCGCGCGCAAACGAGCCGAAGATCACAACGCCGGCCAGGTCGCTTCGCGCAGCCAGCAGGCCGGTACGAATGCGGGCGATGATCCTATCGTGAGAAAGCGTACGCTCGTTTACCAGTGGTGCCGTCATGCGCCAACTGTACCACAAAACTCACCCCGCCGAGGGAGCCACGGCCTGCCAGAGCTTGACCGGAATGCCCCCGTTTTGGAAGGACAGCGTGGGTCGCAAGGCCAGGCCAGCGGCGGCCGGCAACGCCGGATGGGGGGCCAGCAGCGCTATCTGCCAGCCGGGAAGCCCCTCCCGCGCCAGCCGGCCCAACGCGGCGTACAGGTTGCGCAAGTCACCGCTGGCCCGCACCCGTGCCCCGTAGGGAGGATTGCTCACCAACCGGCCCGGCCCGCCCGGCGGAACCTGCAGCGCCGAGAGCGCCCGCACCGAGAACTCGATGTCGCCGGCCACTCCGGCCCTTTCCGCGTTGGCGCGCGCGGCCTCAATCGCCCCGGCGTCCCGGTCGGAGGCGACGATGGGCGCCGGGGCGGCCGGGAGCTGCGCCGCCTGCGCGCGTGCCCTCTCCCGCGCCCACAGCTCGGGATCGAATCCGGGGAAGCTCTCAAAGGCAAAGCTGCGCCGCAGGCCAGGGGCGATGCGACGGGCCAGCAGCGCCGCTTCGATGGCGATGGTCCCGGCTCCGCAGAAAGGGTCCACCAGGGGACCCGGTCCCGGGGCGGATTCGCGCGCGGGGGGGCAGCCCCCAATAGTAGCAATCGGGGGCTGGCCCGGACCGGGGTACCCGCTCCCCAGCAGAATCGCGGCGGCCAGCGTCTCTCGCAGGGGAGCCTTTGCCGTGGCCAGCCGGTACCCCCGGCGATGCAGCGGCGCCCCGGAGGTGTCCACGCTCAGGGTGCAGGCGTCGTGGTCCAACCGCGCGAGGATCAACTGGCCGGCTCTGTCGGCGGGAGAGGGCTGGCCCAACCGCTCCCCGATGGCCTCTGCCAACCGCTGCTCGATCGCGCCGGTGTGGATCAGCCGGCTTTTGTGGGCGCTGACGTTGAAGGCGAGCAGCCCACCGGGGCGCAGGAAGGCTTCCCACGGCAGTTGGGCCGCCTTGCGGCGCAGCTCGTCGAAGGCCGTGGCGTGGAATTCGCCCAGGCGCAACAGGATGCGCCCGGCGACCCGGCTGCACAGGTTGGCGCGATACAGGTGGGCCAGCGTGCCGCGCAACTCCACGCCGCCGGGGACCGGGTGGGCCGGCTGAAAGCCGAGGGCGAAGAATTCGGCCGCGGCTACCGCTTCCAGGCCGGGTGGGCAGGCGGCGAACAGATCGAGGCGAGGGGTGGGAGAGGTCATGTTGGCTGTAGTAGGGCGAGCTGGCAACTCGCCCTACGGGAGCAGCGCTTCGAACTCTGCGACGGTGGCGGCGGTGAGCAGCGGCACGCGCAGTCGGGCCTCGTCCGGCAGCTCGCGGATGTAGCGTGCGGCGTGCTTGCGGATCAGAATCAGGCCATACTCAGGCCCGTAGAATTCCAGATTCAGCGCCAGATGGCGGCGCATCAGGGCGACCTTCTCCGAGAAGGTGACTTGCTCGCGGTCCTTGCGCGCGAAAATCCACGGGTTGCCGATGGCGCCGCGGCCGATCATCACACCATCGCAGCCGGTATGGGCCTTCATGCGGGCGATGTCGGCCACGGCCGTCACGTCGCCGTTGCCGAGCACCGGGACGCGCACCGCGGCCTTGACCTCGGCGATGGCGTCCCAATCGGCCACGCCCCGGTAGGCCTGGGCGCGGGTGCGCCCGTGGACGGCGATCAGCGCCGCGCCGCCGTCCTCCAGAACCCGCGCCACCTCGAGGTAGTTGCGGTGCCCCTCGTCCCAACCCAGGCGGATCTTGGCCGTGACCGGAATGGAAAGCGATTCCGTCAGCCGGCTGAACAATCGGGCAATGCGGCCCGGGTGGGGCAACATGCCGGACCCGGCGCCGCGCTCGGACACCGACCTGACGTAGCAACCCATGTTGATGTCGAGGATGTCCGGCCGGCCCTCGTCCACCACCCGGCAGGCCACCGCCGTCAGCCGGTCCACGTCGTGGCCGTAAAGCTGGTACACCATCGTTGGATGTTCGGTGGGATGATAGGCAAGCTTCTTCCAGGCGCGGGTGTCGCGCCGCCGGCTGCTGCTGATTTCGTCCACGTTGACGAATTCGGTATAGCTCATGCTGCTGCCCAGCTCGCGGCAGATCAGCCGGAAGGGCAGGTCGGAGAAGCCGTCCATGGGCGAGAGGATCAGGTCGCCGGGGACCGCGATGGGACCGACGTGAAAGGCGGGCGTGCTCATGGGCCAGAGTGTAGCAGGGGGGCGGGTGGCTGTAAAGGTGGGGCGGGAGGCGAGGCCGCCATCACGGCCCCACGTTCACGGTCACGTGCTCGCTCTCCGCGCTGTTGCCGGCGGCGTCGTAGGCCCGCACCCACACCTGATGCTGGCCGGCGCTGCTGATCTTCCAGCGGGTGCTGTAGGGCAGCACGGTGGCGGTTTCCACCACCTGGCCGTCCACGTAGAACTCCACCTTTGCCAGCGACAGGTTGTCGTGCGGGTCGGCCTGCAGGATGATGGACTCATCCCCGGACTTGCTGAAGGACTGGCCGGAGGCAGGCAGCAGCAGGGCCACAGTCGGGGGCTGGTTGTCCACGGTGACCTGCAACGTGGCGGTCTGGAAGCTCTGATCCTGCTTGAGCACGAGGAGCTGCAGCGTGTACAGGCCGTCCAGTCCGGCGGTGTCCCAGGTTTGCAGGACGCCGTTCTCCACCTGCTCGCCGCGGTCGCCGCCCACCTGCACCCATTCGGTGGGGTTCAGCCCGGCGCCGACCTGCACCCGGAAGAGCGAGAACTGGTCCGGGGGGGCGGTGGCATTGCCGGTGAGGGTCACGATTCCGCGCACGTAGGTAAACGGTCGGGGGGAGGTAATGGCCACCGCACCGGCGCCCTCGACGGGCGGGGTGTACAGGGTGTCGTATTCGCCGGGGGGCCGGGGCAGGCCGGCCTCCCGCAGCCAGTCAGCAGCCTCCGGCGGGAGAATCAGATAAACCTTCTCGTCCACAAGTTCGGGCGGAGTGTAGACCGTGGCCAGTTTGCCGGTCTCGCGGTTGACTTGAAAGGCCTGGTACAGGTTATCGTAGCCGGCGGGTTCGGTACCGGCGATGAAGACCTCTTTGACCACGTTGGGACAGTATTTTGTGGGCAGCAACCCACCGGGGTCGCACACTGCCACCTCGCTGATGCCGGCCGGGGCGGTCCAGCCCTGCGGGGGGGTGTCGCGCAGTCCCCACTGCATCACCGCCTGCCAGATGGGCGCGGCGCCGGTCAGCCCGGTGACGTTCTGCATCGGGGCGCCGTCGGTGTTGCCCACCCACACCCCGGCCACCAGTTGCGGCGTGAAGCCCAGCGTCCAGTTGTCGCGGAAGTCGTCCGTGGTGCCGGTCTTGGCGCCGGCCGGGCGGTCAATCTCCAGCGGATTGGGGTGGCCAAAGGCGGCCCAGCGGGCCTGCTCGTCGGACATCACGTTTTCCATCAGGTAGGCCAGTTGGGAGCTGAGGATGGTCTGGGTTTCTGGCCGGTCGTATTGAAACAACACGCGCCCGGCGCGGTCCTCCACCCGCAGGATGGCCGCCGGGTCAAGCGTGCGGTAGCCCGGGCGGCGGTCGGCGCCCGGGACCGGCGTCCCGGCCATCACCCCGCCGTTGGCGATCACGCCGTAGGCGTAGGTCATATCCGCCAGGGTGACCTCGCCACCGCCCAGGGTGAGGGCCAGCCCATAGAAGCTGGAGGTCTGATCCAGGGTGTTGAGGCCCATGCGGTGCGCGGTGCGAATCACGTTATCCACACCCACCAGATTCATGGTCTGCACTGCCGGGATGTTGTACGAGCGTTGCAGGGCCACGCGCATGCGCACCGGGCCGTGGAACCGCCGGTCATAGTTATCGGGCACATAGGGGGCGCCGCCGCCGGGCGGGGAGAAGACCGTGCGCACGTCCAGCAACATGCTGGCCGGGCTGTAGCCCTGGGCGAAGGCGGTCAGATAGGTAAAGGGCTTAAAAGAGGAGCCGGGCTGGCGCAACCCGTCCGTCGCCACGTTGAAGCGCCCGTCGATCGCGTCGTTCCAGTAGTCGGCCGAGCCAAGCATGGCGAGGATTTCGCCGGTGGCCGGGCGCATGACCATCACTGCCGCGTTGGAAAGGTGGTGGTCCACCCCGGCATCTTGCGGGCGCAGGGCGAGCAGCAGGGCGGCAGATTCGCAGGTCTGGCTACCCTCCGCCGGGACGATGCCGTTGGGGTCGCCGCCGGAAAGCCGCAGGAGTTGGGTGCGGGCGGCGCACTCCACCTGCCGCTGCAGGTCAAGGTCCAGCGTGGTGTACACCTTCAGCCCGTTGCGGTTGACGAAGTCCTCGCCGAACATGCGGTTGAGCTGCTGGCGGACGTAAATGGAGAAGTGGGGGGCCTGAATGTCGAAGCGCTGGCGGGCAGTCTTGACGATCAGCGGCTCGGCATAGGCGGCCTCGGCCCGGGCGGGGGTGATGTAGCCCTCGCGCACCATCTGGTCCAGCACCAGCCGCTGGCGGTCTCTGGCCTCCTGCGGGGCGTCTATCGGGTTGAGCAGCGGATACTGCGGGACGGCGGCCAGCATGGCGCTCTCGGCCAGGTCCAGGTCGTAGGCGTGCTTGTCGAAGTACACCAGAGCAGCGGCGTCAATCCCGTAGGCCAGGTTGCCGTAGAAGTTGGTGTTGAGATACCACTCCAGAATCTGCGCTTTGGGGAAGCGCTCGGTGACCTGGCCGGCCAGCAGCACCTCGCGCAGCTTCCGGGTGTACGAACGCTCGAGGCGTTGCGCCGGGTCAATCAGGGTGTTCTTGACCAGTTGTTGGCTGATGGAGGAGCCGCCCTGCACTGCCTGGCCGCGCAAATTGGAGACCAGGGCGCGAGCGATGCCGTACAAATCGTAGCCGGGGTTAGTCCAGAAGGTGCGGTCCTCGATGGCTACGGTGGCGTCGAGCAGCGATTGAGGGATGTGGCGCGCCGCGGACTGGTCCAGCGTCAGCCACTGGCGGTCGCCGCCGCGCGGGTCAATCACCTCGTACAACAGGTGCTGGCCGGTGCGGTCGAAGATCTGCGTGGTCTGAAAAAACTGGTTGTTGTCCGGGCCGAAGGCGAGGGCAAGTTGACCGACGTCGGGCAGATCGCGGGTGAAGTAGGCGTAGGCCCCGGCGATGGCTACGCCGGCGACGCCGGTGAGCAGGGCCAGCAGCACGGCCAGCGAGGCCGCCGCCCCGGACAGCCAGCGCAGCGCAGCGCGGCTGCCGCGACGTGCGGCGGCCCGGCGGCGCTCCCGCTGGCGGAGGATAGTGATGGTGGAGGGCATTGGTCTGATCTACTCTTGACGTTATATCAGAAGTGACATAAACTGGCGACGAATGAACTCGGACGACCGGCCGCTGGTGTGGCTTCATGGCGCCATCCGGACCCCGCCTTTTTCGCGCGAGGCGCGATTGGAGGCCGGGTTCCTCCTGCGCAAGTTGCAGACCAGTGAACTGCTGTCCATGCCCCACTCCCGGCCTATGCCATCCATCGGTCCGCGCTGCTACGAGCTGCGGATCCGTGACGAACGGGATACGTGGCGCATAGTATACGAGAGCATTCGGTAATTCCGACGCTACAGAATCCGGCCCCGAAGGGAGTACAATT
>CAYZNA010000176.1:0-7468 GCA_964478665.1 uncultured Anaerolineales bacterium | reverse complement strand
CCCTGGCCGGCCTGCTCCCCCTCTTCGCCGCCCTGCGCTCGCTATCCGACCGGCTCTGCCTCTCCCCCGCCGGCCCCGACGAGCGCTCCCTGGCGCTGTTCTTCGCCTGCTTCGGCGCGCTCAAGTTCCCCAACCTTGACCCCGACCAGAAGCGCCTGTTGCTGCTTGCCGCCGCCTTTCACTGCGCCCGGCTCACCGGCGGCTGATTTTCCCGCTATAATCGGCGCATGTCGTCTGCCTGCCGCCGACTGGTAGTCAAACTGGGAACCTCCACCCTCACCGCTGATACCGCGCGCCTCGCCCCGGCGCAGATAGTGGAACTGGTGCGGCAAATGGCTGCGCTCGCCGCCGGCGGCTGCGAAGTGATCCTGGTCTCCTCCGGGGCCATGGCTGCCGGGCGGGAGCGGCTGGGCTTCCCGGCGCTGCCGCGTGAACTGCCCGCCCGGCAGATGCTGGCCGCGGTCGGCCAGCCGCGCCTGATGGCCCTGTACGAGCAACTGTTTGGGCTGTACGGGCGCACCGTGGCCCAGGTGCTGCTCACCCGCGCCGACCTCTCGCGTCGCCGCAGCTACCTCAACGCCCGCAACACCTTCCGCGCGCTACTCGATCAAGGCGTGACGCCCATCGTCAACGAAAACGACACCACCGCCACCGAAGAAATCCGCGTGGGCGACAACGACAACCTCTCGGCGCTGGTGGCCAATCTGGTGGACGCCGATCTGCTGCTGCTGCTCACCGACCAGCCCGGCCTGTTCACCGCCGATCCGCGCCGCGACCCCGCCGCCACCCTGCTGCCGGAAGTCGCCGGGCCGGACATCCCGCCCGAGCTGTGGGCCGCCGCCGGGGGAACCGCTTCCGGGTTGGGGACCGGCGGGATGGTCACCAAGTTGCAGGCCGCCGACCTCGCCCGCCGCTCCGGGGCGGCCACGGTGATCGCCCGCGGCCGCGACCCGGAGGTGATTCTGCGCGCGGCGCGAGGCGAGCCGGTGGGGACCCGCTTCCCGGCCCTGGTTTCCGCGCTGGAAAGCCGCAAGCGCTACATCCTTTCCGGCTGGGACGGCCGCGGCCGGCTGGTGGTGGATGCCGGGGCCGCGCGGGCGCTGGTGCGGGGTGGCAGTCTGCTGCCGGTGGGGGTGGTGGAGGTGGCCGGGGAGTTCGAGCGCGGGGACACGGTGGCGGTGTTCGGAATGGACGGGCGGGAGCTGGCGCGGGGGCTGGTCAACTATTCCGCCGCCGAGCTGGACCGCATCCGCGGCCGGCACTCCGACCGGATCGAGGCCATTCTGGGCTATGCCTACGGGGACGAAGTGATCCATCGCGATCATCTGGCGCTGGCCGGGGTTAGCGTTGAACGTTGAAACGTTGAACGTTCTAACGTTCTAACATTCCAACGTTCAACGCCCTATGGAGAAACCATGATCGAATTAACTGTAATGGGCCAGGCTGCCCGGCAAGCTGCCCGGGCGATGGCGCGCGCCGCCGGGGAAACCCGCAACCGCACGCTGCACGCCCTGGCCAGTGAGCTGGCCCCCGAGGGCGCGGATGGGGCGGCGGCCCGGTCAGAAATACTGGCCGCCAACCGGCGCGACGTGGAGGCTGCCCGCGAGGCCGGCCTGAGCGCGGCGCTGATAGACCGGCTGACCCTCACCCCGGCCCGGCTGGAAGCCGTCGCCGCCGACGTGCGCACCATCGCCGCGCTGCCCGACCCGCTGGGGCAGACCTTTGACGAACGGGCGCTGCCCAACGGCCTGCGCGCCTGCCGCCAGCGCACGCCGCTGGGCGTGCTGGGGGTGATCTACGAGTCGCGCCCCAACGTAACCGTGGACGTGGCTGCGCTGGCCGTCAAGACCGGCAACGTGGCCATTCTGCGCGGCGGCAGCGAGACCCTGCACTCCAACCGCGCGCTGGTTGCCGCCGTACACCGGGCGCTGGCGCTGGCAGGGTTGCCGGAAACCGCGGTCCAGTTCATTGACGACTCGGATCGCCGCCATGTGGCGGAACTGCTGCGCCTGTACCGCTATGTTGACCTGATTATTCCGCGCGGCGGCAACGCCCTGCACCAGTTCTGCCGCGAGAACAGCAACATCCCGGTCATCACCGGCGGCATCGGCATCTGCCATCTGTACGTGGACCAGAGCGCCGACCTGGCCGCCGCCCTGCCGGTGATCCACAACGCCAAGGTGCAGCGGCCCTCGGTGTGCAACGCGCTGGATACCCTGCTGGTGCACAGCGCCATTGCCGGGGAATTTCTGCCGCAGGTGGCGGCCCGGCTGGGGCAGGATGGGGTCGCCTTCCGCGCCGAGCCGCGCGCGCTGGCCTCGCTGAGGGAGTCTGCGGATCTGGCGCGGGTCCTCCTCGCCGGCCCGCACGACTTCGACACCGAGTGGCTCTCGCTGGTGCTGGGGCTGAAGGTGGTGGACGGGCTGGAGGAGGCCATCGAGCACATCGCCGCCCACAGCACCGCCCATTCCGACGGCATCCTGACCGGGACCCCGGCCCACGCCGAGCGCTTTCTGGCCGAGGTAGACTCGGCGGCGGTGTACGTCAACGCCAGCACGCGCTTCACCGACGGCGCCCAGCTTGGCCTGGGCGCGGAGGTGGCGGTCAGTACCCAGCGCCTGCACGCGCGCGGCCCGATGGGCCTGCCCGAACTGACCACTTACAAGTGGGTGGTGCGCGGGGACTACACCGTGCGGGCATGAACCCGATGCAGTGTAGACAACACCGTAGCCGGCGGGTCCCCGTGCGCTGGCAAAGGATCACACCGTAGCTGGCGCATCCCAATGCGCCGGCGGGCAGGTCAGAACAGCGGGCACGGGGATGCCCGTCCCGCAGAGGCCGGGTGCAGGCCCCGCATCCCCGTGCGGGGCGTTCGAAACCGGGAGCAGGGGCTATAATGGCGCTCATGCCCCCGGCCCTCGATCTACCCCTTCCCTCCGGCGATCTCTCCCGCCCGACCCGCGCCGAGGTGGACCTCGCCCGCTTGAGCGCCAATTTCCACGCCATTGACCGGGCCACCGGCCCGGCGCGGGTGATGGCGATCCTCAAGGCCAACGCCTACGGCCACGGGCTGCTGCCGGTGGCGCGGCATCTCGAGGCGCAGGGCGCGGAGCACTTCGGGGTGGCGCTACTGGAGGAGGGCCTGCAGTTGCGCCAGGCCGGCATCCACCTCCCGATTCTGGTGCTGGGCGGGCTGGTGCCAGATCAGATTCCGTTGGCCCTGCAACACGACCTCAGCCTGACGGCCTCCTCTATCGAGAAACTGGAGGCGATTGACCGGGCGGCCGGCACCCTGGGCAGGATCGCTCGGGTGCATCTGGAGATTGACACCGGCATGGAACGCACCGGGGTGCACTGGTACAGCGCCGGGCCATTCCTCGAGCGCTCGCTGGCCTGCCGCAATGCGGCGGTGGAGGGTGTCTACTCCCACTTTGCCAATGCCGACGCGGCCGACGTGACCTCCGCCCGGACGCAGTACGAGCGCTTTATGGAGGCCCTGCAATTCTACGAGCGCCGCTCGTTGCCGGTTCCCACGCGCCACCTCGCCAACTCGGGGGGCATCCTGCAACTGCCGCAGAGCCACCTTGACATGGTGCGGGCGGGGATTCTGCTTTACGGCGTGTACCCCTCGCGCGCCTGCCGGCGCACCATTGCGGTGCAGCCGGCGCTCTCGCTCAGGTCCACCGTGGCCTATTTCAAGGTGGTGGAGGCCGGCGCGCCGATCAGCTACGGGCACACGTGGAAGAGCGATCACCGCATCCGGGTGGTGACGGTGCCCATCGGCTACGGGGATGGCTATCCGCGCCGGCTCTCGAACAGCGGGCAGGTGCTGTTGCGCGGCAAGCGATACCCCATCGTTGGGCGGGTGTGCATGGACCAGTTGATGGTGAGCATCGAATGGGACGAGGCCTACAACGGGGACCTGGTCACCCTGCTGGGCGAAGACGGCGCAGAGCGCATCACCGCCGACGACCTGGCCGGCTGGCTGGACACCATCGCCTACGAGGTGCTGACCGGGATCAATACCCGCGTGCCGCGCGTCTACCTCGGCGGGCCGGTTGCCGCTGGTCCGGCATCGCGGTACAATGCGGCACAATGAAGATGCTTACGGAGACCAGCCATGAATCCGAACTTTGCGCCCCCAATCCTGCCCCGGCTGAAAAGCGCGCGTCCCCTGCTGCGCGACTTTGTCTATTATCCCGACTCGGACGGTGAACCGATGGCCGAAAACGACCTGCAGTACCTGTGCATTACCGACACGCGCTTCATGCTGGATCAGCACTTTGCCGGGCGGAAGGACGTGTACGTGGCCGCGGACCTGCTGGTCTACTACTCGCAGGGCGACCCGACCAAGTCGGTGGCGCCGGATGTGTTTGTGGCCTTCAACGTGCCGAAGGGCATCCGCCGCAGCTACATGGTATGGGAGGAGCGCCGCCCGCCGGACGTAGTTTTCGAGGTGGCCTTCGAGGGCACGTGGCGGGCGGATCTGGGCTGGAAGTTCGGGCTGTACATGGGGTTGGGCGTGCGCGAATACTTCCTGTTCGACCCCACCGGGGAGTTCCTGGACCCGTTGTTGCAGGGGCACCGCCTGCGGGATCACACCGCCGAAGCCATCCCGGCGCTCCCCGGCGGGCGCGGGCTGATCGGGCTGCGCAGCGAGCAGTTGGGGCTGGAGTTGTGGGCGCGGGCCACCGGGGACCCGGAACGCCCCTATCAATTGCGCCTGTACGATCCGGCTGCCGATTTCTGGCTGCGCACGCCGGCCGAGACGGAGGCCGAACGCAGCAAAACAGAGGCGGCACTGCGCAAGGCCGAGGGCCGCGCACGGGCCGCCGAGGCCGAGGCCGCCCGCCTGCGGGCCGAGCTGGCCCGCCTGCGCGGCGAGCCGTCGGGCTGATTCTCGGAACGCGCGAACCATGAAGCCGGATGTCCGCCAGACATCCGGCTTTTGCTTAAGCCGCCAGCCGGTATCCCCTGCCCGGCACGGTGAGGATGTGCTGCGGGTTGGAGGGGTCGCGCTCGACTTTTTCGCGCAGGCGGCGCACCAGTTGCGCCAGCGAGTCATCACGCACGCCGCGCTCGAAGATGGCGTCTTCCGGCCACACGCCGCGAATCAGGTCGTCTTTTTCGCACACTTCGCCGGGGCGGGAGAAGAAGTAGGTCAGCAGGGCGTGCTCCTTGGGGGTGAGCGCGGCCTCCAGCGGCCGTCCGTCGCGGGTGAGGGCGTCGGTGCGGGGGTCAAAGCGCAGGCCGGGGGCGGGGGCCGGGGTCCGGGCGCGGAGAAAGGCCGCCCATAACGGGATCGGCTCCCCGGTCGGGGTCAGCAGCGCACGGGCGCCCGGCCCGGTCAGGTCCCTGTCCCCCGGCAGGTCATTCCACAATTCCTCCAGCCGGGCGCGCAGGGCGGGGTGGGCAAGGAGCAGGTCCAGCGGCAAGTCCCGGGGGCCCGGCGGGGCTTGCGGGGTTTTTGATTCCCGCAGAGTGTGCCAGGCCTCCAGCGCCCCGCGCAGCAGGCCGGCGTAGCCGCCGGAGAGCTCGATCAGCGCGCGGGTTTCGGCCTGTGTGAAGGAAGTGGCGTGGCGCGCGGCGTAGCGCCCCACGTTCCAGCGGGCGTCGGCGGGGGAGAGCGGGCCGAGGTACAGGGTGTGGGCGCTGAACAGCTCGGCGAACTCGCTCACCTCGGGCAGCGGGCGCAGCTCGGTGAGCGGGCGGCGGGCGGCGAGCAGGTAGGTGAGGCGGTATTTGTGGGCGTCGCGCAGGGCGCGCAGGTTGTTAAAGAAGGCCGGGTCGGCGGTCAGGGCGAGGTCATCGAAGCGATCCAGCAGCAGGCAGGCGGCAGGGAGGGTGGAAAGGGCGGCGTCGAGGGCTTCCAGCGGGTCAGAGGCCGGGGAGGCCGGGATGGAAGAAGGGGCGCCCAGCGAGCGCAGCGCGAGGCGGAAGAAGGCCTGCGGGGTGCGGTCGGGCAGGCGATTGCAGTCCAGCAGGGCAAAGCGGGGCGGGCGGGGGCTGAGGCCGGCGACGGCCTCCGGGCGGTGGGCCAGAAAGCCCAGCAGGTTGCTCTTGCCAGAACCGCTCAGGCCCAGCAGGGCCACGCTGTTGCCGGCGCTCACCGCCCGGATCAGCGGGGCGAGCACCTCGGCGCGATAGCCGGCAGGGTAGTCGGCAAAGGCAGTCACGGCAGCGGCAAGTCAAAGGTGCGCACGAGGAAGACCGCCATCTGCGCGCGGGTGACCGGGTCTTCCGGGCAGTAGTAGGGGAGACCCGGTGGGTCTCCCGCGCCCGGCGCGCAGCCGGAGGTGATGCCTTCGTTGGCCAGTTGCTCGATCCACGCCGCCGCCCAGTAGTTGACCGGAACGTCGGTGAAGAGCACGCCGGAGGCTGCGGGCGGGGCGTAGGCCGCGCCGTGCTCGGCCCGCAGCAGAAAGATCGCCATCTGTGCGCGGGTGACCGGGTCTTCCGGGCAGTAGTAGGGGAGACCCGGTGGGTCTCCCGCGCCCGGCGCGCAGCCGGAGGTGATGCCCTCGCGGGCCAGTTGCTCGATCCACGCCGCCGCCCAGTAGCCGGCGGGCACGTCGCTGAACATGGTCCCGGTGGCGGCCGGCGGCTGGTAGGCGGCGCCGTGGATGCCGCGCAGCAGGAAGATCGCCATCTGCGCGCGCGTGACCCGGTCTTCCGGGCAATAGGCGGTGGGGGTGCAGCCGCTGGTGATGCCGCTGTTGGCCAGGGCCTCGATGTAGGTGTAGGCCCAATAGGAGGTGGGCGCGTCGTAGAAGTGACAGGTGGGCGCGGCGGCCGGGGTGTACTTCACCGCCAGCGCGTTACCGACCTTCAGGTAGTTGTACACCACCGCGGTGCTGCCGGTCATGTTCTCCACCCCGACCAGCGCGGGGCCAACGGCGGGGTAGTCGCTCAGGTCGCTGAGCACGTTCTGATATTGCAGCAGAATGGAGTTGTCGCTGCGATCCAGAATGGCCTGAAAGGTGTAAAAGACCGTCCGTCCGGTGCCGCGCACGTAGGCCTGGCGCCATTCCACGCCCACCCGATTGGCGTCCAGTTGCCTGTAGTACACGTTGCCATTTTCGCCACCGTCCGGCTGCAAGTCGCGGGCAAAGGCGTAGATGGTGTTGTTGGGGCTGGCCGGGTTGGGGATCTGGAACCCGTCGTAGTTGGTGTAGCTCTGGCCAAAGCTGAGATAGCCGTTGGGACTGACGTACAGGCTGGCATAGGGCAGGCCGTAGAAGGTGAAGGTGAAGGGCAGGTTGACTTGCTGAGGGGTGTCGTCGGAGGCGGCCACCACCGTCCCGCCGCTGACCACGTCGAGGTAGTTGTAGGCAATCGCCGTTTCGCAGGTCGTGGCCGGGTCGCTGCTGGCCCAGGTGTAGGTGGAGGGTGCGCCAGTGGCGGTGGGGGGCGGGGAGGCGGTGGGCGTGGGCGTTAGAGTTAGAGTTAGAGTTAGAGTGGGGGTCGG
>CAYZNA010000175.1:0-7516 GCA_964478665.1 uncultured Anaerolineales bacterium | reverse complement strand
GTCTTCGAGACCCTTAGGGTCTGAAACCGGGAAGTTATACTTTTTCAGGCCCTTTGTGTCCTTTGTGCCCTTCGTGGTGAAGAGCGCCGCCAGCAATCGATTCGTATCCTCCGGGCGGCCCACGCTGATGCGCACGCAGTCCCGCAGGCCGGGCTGGTCAAAGTAGCGGACGAGGATGCCCTGCGCCTCCAGCGTTTGCTTGAGTTCCCGCGCGTCTCGCCCGACCACCCGGCACAGGATGAAGTTGGCCTGTGAGGGGTATGGGTGCAGGTAGGGCACGGCCTGCAGGGCGGCGAACAGGCGCTCGCGCTCGGCGGTGATGCGGAGCACGTTGGCGCGCAGAACCTCGACATCCTCCAGCGAGGCGATGGCCGCCGCCGAGGCCACGGCGTTGAGGTTGTACGGTTGTTTGATCTTCCACAGCTCCGGCAGCAGCCACTCCGGGAAGGCGCCGTAGCCCACGCGCAGCCCGGCCAGCCCGGCCCACTTGCTGAAGGTGCGCAACACTGCCAGATTATCGTACTGCTGCACCCAACCAATGCGACCGGGGGAACCGGCAAACTCGACGTAAGCCTCGTCCAGCACCACCAGCACCGGCAGGGCCAGCAGTCGCCGCAGGTCGGCGTCGGAGATGGTCGAGCCGTCCGGGTTGTTGGGCGAACACAAAAACAACACCTGCTCCCGGGGTTCAGCGCGCACCGCTGCCTCGACGCCTGCCACATCCGCCCCGTAGGGACGACCCCATGTGGTCGCCCCCGTTTTGGCCGTCCGACCCGGTGTGGTCGCCCCCGGTGCGGTCGCCCGGTCCGGCGTGATCCCCCGTGGTTCGGCGCGCACTGCGGCCTCGACCCCGGCCACATCCACCTCGTAGGGGCGACCCCGTGTGGTCGCCCCCGGTGTGGCGGTCCCCGGTGTGGTCGCCCCCGGTACGGTCGCCTCCGGCGCAGTCGCCCCAACATCCCCGGCGGGGGAAAACCTCGCCACCTCCACCAATTGCCCGGCGTTGACCGCGGTGGAGAAGGGGTACATGCCGAACGACGGCGGGCAGTTCACTACCACATCGCCCTGATTGATGAGCGCGCGCAGCAGCAGATCTATCAGCTCATCGGCGCCGGCGCCGGCCAGCAGCCGCCCGGCGGGCATTCCGGTGAACGCCGCCAGCGCCTCGCGCAGGGCAGTGGAGTCCGGGTCGGGGTAGATGTGGGGATATCGAAGGCCGGACACCGCGGCGCGCGCCTTTGGCGAGGCGCCATAGGGATTCTCGTTGGCATCCAGCTTGATGATCTGTTCCGGCGCGCGGCCCAGCCTCCGCGCCAGCACCTCATAGGGGAGGATAGGAGAATAAGCGGTCAGGTCCCGCACCGCCGCCCGGACCTCCGACCTCGTTTCCTCCTCTCCTCCCTTCCTCCCTTCCCCCTTCCTCCTTCCTTCTTCCTTCTTCCTCCTTCCTTCTTCCTTCTTCCTCCCCCCTCCACTCCGCCGCCGCCGCGTGCCCATCCAGCCCCTCCGCCCGCGCCAGCGCCGCCGCCTGCGGGCTGAGGCTGGCGCAAGCGGCGTCATCCAACCGGATGATGCTGGTCAGGCGTACGAAGTCCAGCAAATTGAGCGGCGAGGCAAAGCGCGCGGTGCCGCCGGTGGGCATGATGTGACTGGGGCCGGCCACGTAATCGCCCAGCACCTCAAACGAGCGCTCGCCGATGAACAGCCCGCCGGCGTGCCGGAGGTGCGGCAGCCACGGCTCGGGGTCGGCCACCGCCAGGCACAGGTGCTCCGGCGCGAATCGGTCGGCCAGCCGGGTCGCTTCGGTCAGATCGCGGGTGAGCACGATCCCGCCCTGGCCGGCCAGCGAGGCGGCGATGACCTCCGCCCGGCCGCGTTCCTCGAGCTGCCGCCCCACCTCGCGCTGCACGGCCTCGGCCAGCGGGCGAGAGGGGGTGAGCAGGATGGCGGTGGCGAGGATGTCGTGCTCGGCCTGGGCCAGCAGGTCGGCCGCCACCCAGGCCGGGTTGGCGGTCTCGTCGGCCACCACCACGGTCTCGGTGGGGCCAGCGAGGCCATCCAACCCCACCTGCCCGTAGACCTGTTTTTTGGCGAGGGTGACGTACAGGTTGCCCGGCCCCACGATCTTGTCCACGCGCGGGATGCTCTGCGTGCCGCAGGCCATGGCGGCGATGGCCTGCGCCCCGCCGAGGCAGTACACCGCGTCCACCCCGGCGATGTGCGCGGCGGCGAGGATGACGTCGGGGGGCAGGGACTGGCCTTTGATTGGTGGGGTGCAGACGATGATCTCTTTTACCCCGGCCACGCGGGCCGGGATGGCGGCCATGAGCAGCGAGGAGGGCAGCGGGGCGGTGCCGCCGGGGACGTACACCCCCACCCGATCCAGCGCATCGAGGCGCTGGCCGAGCAGGCCGCCGAGGTCGGTGGTGGTCCACGAGGGCAGCGGTTGCCGGGCATGGAAGGCGCGCACCCGCTCGGCGGCAAAGGTCAGGGAGGCGATCAGGTCGGGGTCCAGGGAAGCGGCCGCCTGCGCGGTAACCCGGTCGGGGACGAGGAAATGCGCCGGGGCCAGGCCGTCGAAGCGGGCGGCCCAGTCCCGCAGGGCGGCGTCGCCGCGGGCGCGGACATCGGCCAGCACGCGGGCCACGGTCGCTTCGGCGGAGGCGGAGGTCTCGCCGGGCAGGCGGGCCAGCAACCGGGAAGCGGCCCCGGAAGGGAAGTCGAAGATGCGGATCATGCCTTGAGGGCCTCCAGCAGGGCGCGGTAGCGGACGGGTTCTTCCTCGAAGATGTAGGTGACGGGCGAGACCACCACGCCGCTGCCGCCGATGGCGCGCAGTTGGGCGATGGCGGCTTGCAGGTGGTCCTGGCGCACCACGAGGTTGACCGCGAACCAGCGCTCGCCGCCCGGGTCGCGCGGGATGACCGGGGAGATGGTGGGGCCTTGCAGGCCGCCGAGTTCGGTGTGGGCGAACATGCGCGCGGCGATGGCTTCGGCGGAATCGCCGCGCATGTTGGCAAAGACGAGGTAGGCGCCGGCCGCGCGCAGGTGGGCCTCGAAGTATTCCAGCAACTGGCGGCCCACGGCCAGCACCTCCGGGCGGGTTTGCAGGGCGCGGCGGTTGCCGATCAGGGCAGCCTGGCTTTCGAGGATCACGCCGTCGGGCAGCTCGCGCAAGCGGTTGTCGCGCAGGGTGACGCCGCTGGAAACGAGGTCGGAGATCATGTCCGCGTAGCCGATGGCCGGGGCGATTTCCAGGGTGCCCTCGGCGCGGATCAGGGTGAACGGCCCGATGCCGTGGCCTGTGAGGAAACGCCCGGTGAGGTTGGGAAATTTGGTGGCCACCCGCAGCCCCGTAGAGGCGACCCCATGTGGTCGCCCGGCCTCCTCCCCCACCGCCCCCGTAGGGGCGACCCCGTGTGGTCGCCCGGCCCCGTGTGGTCGCCCCGTCCCCGATGCCCGCCCGGCGATGTCCGCCACCGTCTGCGCCCCCCACTCCTCCGGCACGGCCAGCGACAACCGGCAGCGGCCAAAGCCAAGGGCGTCGTGCAGGATGAGCAGGCCGTCGCCGTCGGGGTCGGCGCGCTTCTCCTCCACCGCGTCAAGGCCGGCGATGCCGAAGTCAATGCTGCCCTCGCGCACGCCGACCACAATGTCGCCGGGGCGCTGGAAGAGCACGCTCAAGCCGGGCAGGGCCGGCAGTTCGGCGCGGTACTGGCGGGGGTTGGGCTGGTAGATGGGCAGGCCGCAGTCGGCGAGGAATTCGCGCGCGGCCGGTTCGAGGCGGCCGGCGGAGGGCAGGGCGAGGCGGATGTCGGTGTGAGGCATGGTCATCAAAAGAAAAAGCCCTCCCGGAGACCGGAAGGGCGTGAGCGCTGAGAGGCGGTTAAGCGAAACTAGCCACTCCGGTCGGGTGGGAAGGGCGGGTGATGATGATGGTGGCGGACAGCGAAGGGGCTCATTGCGGGCGGTAATGTATCACGAAGTGCGGAGGGAGTCAATCTCGATCGAGCGCCCTGTCTGCGTAGTGGGTCTCAACCTCTACCAGAAACGTGTCCGTTGTTACGGCAGCCATGCAAAGTTCTCCGAGAGTCTCCTGTGTTGCGTAACCAATCCTTCCCAATCAAGATAGTCCCACTCTGCCTCGTAGCTGTAAAGCTCCTCAATATCATCATTTTCCCACCGGCGCCGGTACGTCTCAAACGGCACCTTGTATGTTTCTTCGTATTTCTGTAGTGCCCCTTCTATCTCGGCCAGCTTGTGACGGGCGTAGTCGCGTATGACGAGCGCGAGAGCAATATCCGTGCGGGTCTCTCCGGTCAGTTCTGCCAGTGCTCTGGCGGTCTCGTTTGGCAGGATCACGGCTGTCTCGGGCATGCTTTCCTCCGGGTTGTGGCAGCAGTGTACTACACAAACCCGCAGGAATCAAAGCATCAAAGCGTTGCGTTTGGCCTGCGGGCCGGTTCGCTGTACAATGGCCTGCGTTTGAGTATCTGGCCATTCTTGCCCGCCGGCGAGAAAGCTGCTCGGGAGCATCTTATGAAAGCAACCATTCGCGGCCATACGCTGGCCTACGACGACTCGGGGCGCGGGCGGGCGCTGCTCTTCATCCACGGCTACCCGCTCGACCGCACAATGTGGCAGCCGCAGATGGCCGGGCTGCGCGCCCACGCCCGCTGCGTGGCGCCGGACCTGCGCGGGTTCGGGGCAAGCGATCCGCCTGAGGAAACGTCCAGTATGGAGGCTTTTGCCACCGACGTGGTGGCGTTGATGGATACCCTGGGGATCAACCGCGCGGTGCTGTGCGGCCTCTCGATGGGCGGCTACGTGGCCCTCGCTTTCGCCGAGCACTGGCCGGACCGGCTGGCGGGGCTGATTCTGGCCAACACCCGCGCCGGGGCCGATAGCGAGGCCGGACGTGCGGCCCGCAGGGAGGCGGTGGGGGTGGCGCAAGCGCAGGGCGCGGGGGCCATCGCTGAGGGATTGTTGCCGAAGCTGCTGGCCGAGAAAACTCGCGCTGAGCAGCCGGAAGTGGTGGCGCAGGTCCGGGGCATGATGGCGCGCCAGCCCGTACCCGGCCTCGTTGCCGCCCTGCGCGGCATGGCTGCCCGCCCCGACCGGGGCGGCCTGCTGCCCTGGATCACCTGCCCGGCGCTGGTGATCACCGGCGACTGCGACGCGCTCTTCCCGCTGGCGGAAAGTGAGGCCATGGCGGCCGCCATCCCCGGCGCTGCGTTGACCGTGATCCCGGGGGCCGGCCACCTCTCCAATCTGGAGGCGCCGGAGGCCTTCAACGCGGCGGTGAGGGAGTTTGTGAGGGAAGTAAGGTGAAGCGCCACCGGCAGATAGCCAGAACACGGAAAGCGTTGCAGTCTGCTTTGACCCATGCTTGACCAGATCACCGCCATCACCGGTGCCTCCGCCAAGTACTGGCAACCCTTTGAGACGACCTCCCCCGGCGGGGCGCCCTTCGCCGGGTTTGTTTGCCGGCAGGAGAGCGAGAAGCTGGGGCTGCTGGCCCTGACCTCGGTGAACGGGGTCGGGCGGCTGGAGTTCGTCTACTCCATGCCCAAGATCGCCTACCCCTACCAGCAAGATCGGGCCGGGCAACTGCAACTGGTCATCCCCGTACCGCAAAACGCGGTAGACGCGCGCTTCACGCTCAAACTGGACGGCACGGCCATCATCTTCTGGCCGCTGACCGGCGCGGACGGGCAGGTGCTGGAGGTCATCCCCCGCACCCGGTTGCAGCCGGTGCTGACCCCCAGCCGCTGGGGTGACTGGAACGCGCTGCTGGCCGAGGCCCTGCCCGACCGCTCCGGGGTGGAACGAGCGGTGCGCGATCAGGGCGTGGTGCTGGCTTTTGAACTGTGGGGTTACCGCAACCCACACCTGATTAAGTACGATGTGCCGCTGCGCCTCACCCTGCACACTGCCATCCGCCACAAAAAGCCGGCCAGCTTCCGGCTGCTGAAGGACTTCGCCGGGCGCTACGGCTTCGAACTGGTGGACTCCATCGAGGTGACCCGCCCGGACCCGGCCGGGC
Source organism: uncultured Anaerolineales bacterium (assembly GCA_964478665.1). GTDB lineage: Bacteria > Chloroflexota > Anaerolineae > Anaerolineales > CAYZNA01 > CAYZNA01. The sequence continues at coordinate 1,470 of CAYZNA010000175.1, read as the reverse complement.
TGGCGGAGGCCTACCGGCGCTGGCAGGAACGAATGGAGGCAAAAAACAAGGCGGCGGGCGAGGGGGTGTTTGTGGAGGAGGGAGCAATCCTGGCGATCTCTACAGCGGAGACAGCAGCATATTGGAAGTGCCTGGATGGCAGAGCACGGGTGCTCACGAAACAGGGATGGAAACTCATCAACTCCATTGTGTCCCACCGATTGCAGACTGAAGTCGCCACTGTTGAAGAGAATGGCTGTTTGGGATGGCGCAAGATAACCGGCTGGCGGCGGAACCTGATTGATGGACGACCGATGATGCGGGTCGGATTGAAACATGCGCGTAGATACGGCAATGGGAAGAAGGGCGTCAACGCCACAGTCGATCACCTTTTCCTGACGAGGTCGGGCTACAAACCAGCCGAGGCGTTGACCGATCAGGATTGGATAGTGACGGGCGAGATCGCGCCTAACGAAAAACAGATGGCGTTGATAGATGGAATGATGCTAGGCGACGCCTCAATCCCTCGCCGGGGAAGCCGAATTCGGTTTGCTCATGCCGATCACGATTATGCCCGGCTCAAGGAGCGGGCGTTAGGGTTGTTAGTATCCAGCAGCCGGACGCAACAGAGGCACGAAAAATACGCCTACAATCTCGGCAGCCGGGACACTTACGAAGTGGACCTCAAGGCGCTTATCTGGACGCGGCAGCAAAAAGAGAGATGGTACCCCCAAGGAAAAAAGCGCGTCCCTCGGGATTTAGTGTTGACTGACATTACGCTCGCCGCGTGGTATCTCGATGATGGCAGTCTGGGGTTGTATAAGATCGTGTTTGCGACCAATGCCTTCCCGGTTGAGGATGTGGCATGGCTAATCGGTCTGTTGAGCGATCGTGGGATCAGCAGCCGCGTAACCACACAGAACACGATTCTGTTGACCAGCGAAGGAAGAACAAGGAACTTGCTGAATCAAATCGGCGCATATATCCCGCCCTCTATGCGGCGGAAAGCACTGTCCGACACTCCGGAATTTGACCCTGCGCTGTGGAATCCAGGCGACCCGGTTCTGGGATATGACACTCCGATCTTTGGCCCGTCTACAACGCCTGAGTATGAACGGTCAGTCTATTGCATTGATGTTGACCGGACTGGAAACTTCGTCACCGCAGCTGGCGTGGTTCACAATTGCAAGCCCCCCTCGATCGAGGAGATTCACTGGGCCGTCGGCCAGCACCTGAGCAAAGAGAACGTGCGCCAGGCTCTGCACAAGATGCTGGAGAACGGCTACGATTTCGACTCCGGGGAGGTGGAAGACCTGATGGCCGAACTGGAGGCCGACTTCCAGCGCCCTGAGATCGAGGGCGAGGCTGACCTGATCCGCCGGGCGTGGGCCGAATTCACGCTGGAGCTTCAGCAAAAGGCGTGGCTGCGCGGGCTGGTGGATGCCTCCGGCCTCGACCCCCACGACCTGCCCAACCTGATGCGCCACCTGT
>CAYZNA010000174.1:1278-7669 GCA_964478665.1 uncultured Anaerolineales bacterium | reverse complement strand
AATCAAGGGTATGGTCTCGCGCCGCAGCATGTTGCAGGTAGCCGGCGCCTCGCTGGCCGCGGCTGCCCTGCCGCGCTGCGCCCACCGGGCGGCTGCCGGGACATATGACCTGTGGCAGGGACGCGTGATTGATTATCTGGTGCAGACTTACGACCAGCCCTCGCTTTCCGGCGAAAAGCTGGAGGCGCTGGCGGCGGATACCGTGGTGAATATCGCCGGGGTGACGGTGGGCGACGAACAGCCGGCCCACAACCGGGTGTGGTACTGGCTGGAGGGCGGCGCCTGCGTGCACTCCGGGGCGGTCCAGCCGGTGAAGACGGCGCTGAACGCGCCGCTGGCCGAGGCGCCGGCGGATGGGCTGCTGGTGGAGGTGAGCGTGCCCTACAGCGACGTGCGCTGGGGGCCGAGCACAGATTATTACGTGGCCTACCGGCTGTACTACGGCAGCACCCACTGGATCACCGAAGTGCTCAGCCAACCGGATGGAGGGACGTGGTACAAGGTGTACGACGACCGCAAGAAGCTGGCGTATTGGGGACATGCCGAGCACTTCCGGCCGGTGCCGGAGGCGGAACTCACGCCCATTCACCCCGAGATGCCGGCCGACGAGAAGTGGTTGCAGGTGAATCTGGCGGGGCAGTGGGTGACGGCGTTCGAGGGCGAGCGCCCGGTGTTTCAGGCGCGGGCGGCCACCGGGGCAGTCTTCAGCGCCGGGGACTTCCGCACCCCGCGCGGCAGCTTCCAGACCCGCCGCAAGCGCCCCTCGCGCCACATGGCCGGCGGCGACCTTGCCGCCGACGATCGCTTCGACCTGCCGGGGGTGCCGTGGGTGTCTTACTTTACCAGTAGCGGGGTCTCCTTCCACGGCACCTACTGGCACAACGATTTTGGCCGGCCGCGCAGTCACGGCTGCGTGAACCTGACTCCGCAGGCCGCGAAGTGGATTTATCGCTGGACGCTGCCCCACGTCCCGCCAGGCGAGGGGCTGGTCTGGGAGGCGGAAGGCACAAAGGTAGAGGTGATTTGATGGCCAACCAACCCTTGTTTGCCGGTCTGGTGGCCGACGAGTACGACCGCCCGGTGGGGAGCGGCTTGATCGGGAGCCGGCCCTGTTACGTGATTGACGATGCCGGGTTCAAGCGGCACGTGGAGGCCGAGCAGATTGACCGGGCGGTGCTGCTCGAACTGCGCCGGCAAATGGCCGGCCACGAGGATATCATCGCCGAGCAGGCACTGAAGATGACCGGCCAGGATGACCTGTTTTCCAAAGCCATCATTGACAACTCGCTGAAGAACATTGACCAGCACTTCGAGGAGTTGATGCGGCGCGGCCTGCCGGATGGGGCGCGCGAATGGCTGGGAATGATGGGTTTTCGCATTGTGGTGAACTATCGCGGGGAGCTGGTCAAACTGGACCAGCCGGGGATGATAGCAGAAGAGTAACCGCGCTCGCGGCGGGGCCGAAGGATACAGGAGGATGAATAGAATGCTGGCGACACGTACTGCCTCAACCACCGAGCTTCGGGACAATCTCGCCTCTCTGCTCGACTCATTGGAACAATCAGGTTCAGTCATGATCCTGCGCCACAGCAAACCGGCTGCCTATCTGGTGTTGCCGGCCTTGTTCGAGGCCCTGCTTGAGAAACTGGAAGACGCAGAAGATATGCTGGACATGGAAACGGCGCTCGAGGATTATTGGCAGGGCCAGGCGATACCGGCCGAAGAGGTGTTTGCGCGCCTCGGAGTGTAAATGTACCGCCTGCTGTTGCACCCAAAGATCGAAAAGCAGCTTGCCCGAATCCCTCAACCGCTTGCCGAACGGCTAGCCCGCGCCATCCGTGACCTACGATCCTCCCCTCGCCCGGCGCAGGCGAAGGCATTGGGGCAGGAACTGTACCGGCTGCGACTCGGCGATTACCGGATCGTGTATGCGGTGTTTGACAGCGAACAGGTTGTCTTCGTCGGGAAAGTCGCCCGCCGGTCTGAGCAGACCTACCGTGATTTGACCAGAATCCTTGCGACTGCGCGTGCGGCAGCGGCGCAGCGGCCCCCGGCAAGGCCTGGCGAGAAGAGGGAAGAAGGCGAATAGCAACAACGCAGCATCAGAAGCGACTGAGGATGCTCGCGACTCCGCCGTGGTACCCGGCCCCGAACAGGTTGAGATGGTTAAGCAGGTGGTACAGGTTGTACAGCTCCAGCCGCTCTTCCCAACCGGGGTCGAGCGGGCGCACGGTCTGATAGGCGGCGTAGCAGCGCGCGGGGAAGCGGCCAAACAGCGCGGTCATGCCCAGCTCGGCCTCGGCCCAGCCGTAGTGCGTGGCCGGGTCGATCAGCGCCGGCTCACCGGCCGGGCCGGCGATCACGTTGCCGCCCCACAGGTCGCCGTGGATTAAGCTGGCCGGCTGCGCGGGGATCAGGTCCGGCAGGCGGGCCGCCAGCCGCTCCAGCCGCCCCAGCTCGGCGTGGGAGAGCAGTCCCCGCTCGCGGGCCAGCCGCCCCTGAAACAATAACCGGCGCTCGGCAAAGAAGGCGTGGCCGTCCTCGGTCCAGCGGTTGGGCTGCGGCGTGCTGCCGATGTAGTTGTCGTGCGGGAAGCCGAAACGGTCGCCGGCCTTGAGGTGCAGGCGGGCCAGCCCCTCGCCCAGCCGTTCCCAGTAGTCGCCGGCCGGCGGGCCGGCGGGCAGATATTCCAGCAGCAGAAAATCCGGCCCGGCCAGCAGCGGTTCGGGCAGGCGCAGCGCGCCCGCGCTCCGCAGCGCGGCCAGCCCCTCGGCTTCGCGGGCGAACATGTCGGGGGGAGTGCGATTGTTGCTCTTGAGGAACAGCGGCGGCCCGGAGGCGGTGTCGAGCCGGGCACCGTTGTTGATGCAACCGCCGCCGACCGGCGTCTGCCGCACAACTTCCCCCCATCCGTGCTGAGCGCAGAACTGACGCACGGCTTCAGGAACTTTCATTTCAAATGACCATTGATGAACCACTATTGACGCAGGTGGACGAGATCGCCCGGCTGGAGAAACAGCACGAAGAAGGCTACGCCCGCCAGCCGGTTCAGCAGGGTGAGTTCGATGGGTGGGAAGATCTGCAAGCGTGGGGCCAGCCGTGAAACGCGGCCAGGTGCGCTGGATTGCTTTTGCGTTGGGTACGGGCAAGTACGCGCTCTGAATCAGGGCGCGTACCCGTGGGCCAACTCCTCCAGCAGCGCCCGGCAGGAGCGCTCGATCATCTGGTACACCTTCTCAAAGCCGTCCGGCCCGCCGTAATACGGATCGGGCACATCGGCCTCGCCGGAGGCCAGCGGGTCGTAGTCGCGCAGCAGGCGCACGCGGGCGCGGTCGGCCGGGGTGGGGGCGATGCGGCGCAGGTGCTCGCGGTTGGCGCGGTCCATGGCGATGACGGCATCGTAGCGGGCGAAGTCCCGGGCGTGGAACTGGCGCGCGCGCGAGCGCAACTCGATGCCGTGCTGGCGCGCCACCGCACCCGCGCGCGGGTCGGGCCGCTCTCCCACGTGATAATCGGAAGTGGCGGCCGATTCGGCGATCACCTGCCCGTCCAGCCCGGCCTGCTCGGCCAGATGGTTGAACACGCCCTCCGCCAGCGGGCTGCGGCAGATGTTGCCCAGACAGACGAAGCAAACTCCTTTCGGCAATGAAGCTCCTTGTTTCAGGTGTTCAGGTGTCAGGTGTTCAGGTGTCAGGTGTTCGGGTGTCAGGTGTTCGGGTGTCACGGTCTGCGGTTTCCGCGACGCCCGTTTCTGCAAGAACCCAGTCAATCACGGCCCGGGCCTCGTCCAGCAACTGCGCCTCCTGCGGGATGTGTTCGCGGCGGTTGATTGCGACGATGCGACGGCTGACTGCCGCGCGTTCATCGGGCGCTACCCGGTCAATAGCGTCCAGTTTGGCCGGCACGGTGAGTGAGAGCTGGCGGGCGGCCGCGCGCACCCGGGGCGGCAGGGCCGGGTCGTCGCGGGCCAGTTGCAGGCGGGCAAAGGCCTCACGCGGCCAGTCCGGCCGGGGGTTGCGCTGCTGCCACCACTCCAGGGCGTAGCCGGCGGCGCGGCGGGCGCAGGCCCGGGCGCGGCTGTCTATCCCTTCGGCCAGGGCCTGCTCGGCGCGCCGGAGTTCGCGCTGGATGTTCTCAGAGGCTTCGGCGCGGGTCACAGGTCCTCCAGCGCCCGCCGTGCGTCGGCGAGCGGTACGAACTGCGGCAGCAGGGGCCGCAGGTCGCGCTCCCAGTCCGGCTCCATCCGCTCTATCGCTGCCTCCAGCGCCGCGCGGCTGAACTCCAGTCCGTACAGGCTCAGCTTCTGGGAGGCCAGGGCGCGGTCAAGGCGCCAGCCTTTGGTGCGCATCAGCCACAAATCATACAGATCGCGTGGTTTGGCCCGCACGACCAGCGCGCGCACTTTCTCGGCCAACAGATGAGCCGGGCTGAGCACCGTGGCCACAAATGGGCGCAGGCCGTCATATTCCGGCACGATCAACTCTCTGTGGGTCTCGACCGGCTCCGCCCGCAGGCTAATGTCCACCCGTACCTTGCCTTTAGTGCGGTCGCGCCCATCATATAGCGGACCCCGATAGCTCACGTCGAAACTATAGCCCACCTCGCTTCGCCACGGCGCGCGCGTCTCGGCGAGGATACCGTAGCTTCCCAGTTCAGCGATCACCTGCGCCCATAGCGCCTCCAATGCAGGCGGGTCGCCCGGGCCATTGAAATCCAAATCCTCCGAATAGCGGTTGCCCCCATACGCCATCCGCAGGGCAGTCCCGCCCTTGAAAACGAGCTCCTGCGAGCGCAGGAAGAGCAACATCACCAGCAGGTGCTGCAGATAGTCGCGCTCCTGCGCCTGCAGGCCAATGCGCCCCCGGTGCGCAAAGCGTTGAAGTTGCCAGCGGGTAAGCATCAGCCGATCCCCGGGGCCAGCAGGTCCGCCTCTGGCAAGTTGACCACCAACTGCCAGCGAGACACAAGCCGGCCCCGGCGCTCGCGCGCCGGATCCAGCGCAATCGGCGTACGCGAGATGGGCAGGTCTCGCCGCGGCCGGTCGAGCAACTCGAGCAAGTAGCCCAGGCGCGACCCCAGACTGGCATCACCCATCCTGCCGGCGTATTCCCCCAGCAGGTCCAGATCAAGTTCCGGCAGGGCGTTCCGCAGGGCCTGAGCCACCTCGAGCAGGCCGCCGGCGTAGCGGGGCTGATCGAGGCTATCTACGATGGCTTTGGCCTCATCCGCCACCAGCAGCGGCAGCGCGTCCAGTATCTCGCGGCAATAGCCAAAGAACTGGTGCGGCTGCACCGTTACAAAGCGATAGGTATGCCCGCCGAACTGGACGGGGCGCTTTTTCTTTACCGTGGCCACAAAGGAGGTATGCGGGACCTGAGTAGTGAAACCGTGATAGTGGAGCGCGGACCAGTAGGAAACATAACACGGCAGCACTAGCTGGCTGGCGATGAACAGTGGGTTCGAGAGTATCCGCTCGGGCTCCAGACCCGTGAGAAGGTATTTACCCTTCTCCACCCGCACCGCGAGTCCCTGCGCCTGCAGCCGCGATGCAGCCCGGTGTGCGCCTCGCTGATCCAGCGTGAGCAAAGCGGCGAGGCTGGCAGGGGAGAAGTAGAACAACTCGAGTTCGCGCAACCGGCGGGCCAGAGAAATCGGAGAGAGATAATCCGTCATTCCTGTAAATACCTTACTCGTTTTCAGGGTATTCTACTCCGGAAGGGCCCGCTGGGCCAGTAGCGTTTGAGCAGCGTCTCCCCGACCCAGGCCGCTACAAGGCCGGCCGTCAGGCTGACCGGCCCGAGCAGGCACAGGCCGGTCAGGTCCGGTGCGGGCGGCAGCAGCCGGCGCCCGAGCGAATATGCCAGCCCGGTAGCGCCGACGAGGATGCCCGGAGCTGCGGTGCGCACGTCCACCCGCGACTGATCGGCGTCGGCGCGAAACACACCGCCGCCATCGAGGGCCTCAGGCTGGCTGAGTCTGTGACTGAGCTTCATCCAGCAAATCGGCTCCGGTGAGGCCGGAACGCGCAGAGACGGCCAGCGCCAGCTTGCGCCTCAGGTCCAGCGTGAGGTCGGCGCCGGCAGCCGGCCCGGCCAGCAGGGCCGCGGCTAGCGCGTTGGCAATCGCGTAGCGCGGCTCCGGGCGGTCCAGATCCTCGTAGGAGAAAGTGCTGCTCACGTACATGCGCTGGCGGTGGAACTGCGCGCGCAGCAGGTCCAGCAGGGCTGCGGCGCGGGCCGAGTCCAGTCTGGCCAGGCCATGTTCAGCGAGGAAGCCGGGCGGATCCACCTGCCCCAGCAACACACGGATGTAGTCATCGCGCAAGGCCCACGGGTCCACCGCGACGGCCCGCGCGGCTTCCTCGTACAGGGTGTCGAGCGCCTCCGCCAGG
>CAYZNA010000174.1:0-1268 GCA_964478665.1 uncultured Anaerolineales bacterium | reverse complement strand
ATGCGGAAGGTCGTGCCCTGCTCCCGCAGGGGCGCCAGCGCGCGGCGCAGGGCGCTCGGCCGGTGCGCGTCGCCGGGGGCGCAGGCGCAGCCCTCCGACCAGCGCGCCAGCCGGTGGCTGCAACTCCACGCGGAGTCCTCCAGCACCTCCACCGTCTCGCGGGGCGGGTTATCGCGGAAGTCGCGGGTCAGGGTGGTGAGCAGGTAGCCGGCCGCCCCGGCCTCGTAGCGCAGCAGCCAGTGGAGGAAGTGCTCCTCGCCCCAGTGATGGTGGCCGAAGGTCTCGCCGTCGGTGGCAATCAGGGTCAGTCGCTGGCCGCCCTTGCGGTGCTGCATCAGCACATCGCGGGACCAGCGCCCGGCGCCGCCCAGGTTGTGCACGTCGTAGGCCAGGGTGTTGGAGAGGGCATCGTTGCGCACGTACAGCCCCATCTCGCCCCCGTCCGGCAGCGCCACCCGGTAGGGACCGGCGTCGCGCAGGGCAGCCCCACCCTTGATCTGGCTCTGGCTGAGCACGGTAAAATGCACGCCGTTGCCGGCCAGGGTCTGCAACGTTTTCAAGTCCACCGCCATCTCCGGCAGCCACATCCCCTGCGCCGGGCGCCCAAAGCGATGCTGAAAGCGGGCCAGCCCCCACCTGACCTGCGTGGCCTTATCACGCTCCCCGGCCAGCGGCAACACAGTGTGATGGGCGGGTTGGGCAAGAGCGCTGCCCGCCCCGGTGGCCGCCTGCGCCTCGCGGTCCGCCTCCACAATCTGCCGGTAGGTCTCGGGCCGGTTGATCTCCAGCCAGTCCAGCAAACTGGCGCCCATGTCAAAGCTCATCATGCCAAAGTTGCCCAGATCGGCGTTGGGCGTGTAGCAGTCGGCGGCCACCTTTTCGTACCAGTTGCGAAAAGGCGCCGCGTCCGCCTCCTGCAACTCGGTCCGACTGGCAGAGGGGTTGCCGCGCGGGGGCTGGTAGAAGTGCCCGTGATAGCAGAAGAAGGAGTCGGTCATGGCGTGTCAGCGGGTGGCATGGGGATGGGCAAGTAGTCAGGTAGTCACCGAAGGGTCACCGAAGGGTCACCGAAGGGTCGGGCGGCAAAGGACGGCAGGGAGGATTCAGCAGGGGAATCCGGGGCGACTCCTGCTGTGGCGGGGGGGCCGCAGGGGCGGCCAGTCCGGCTGTGGAGGCCCGGCCAGTCCGGCCGTGGCGGGGGGGCCGCAGGGGCGGCAGGGGCGGGCAGGGACGCCCGCCCCTACGTGCGCCGTTCCGGGCGTAGGGGC
>CAYZNA010000173.1:0-7681 GCA_964478665.1 uncultured Anaerolineales bacterium | reverse complement strand
GCTTCGAGTACCCGGTGATCCGGCTGTGGGAATACGCCGACCGGATTGCAGCCGGGGAGTGGCCGGAACTGGCGCCCCTGCTGGTCGCGCTGCAACGCGCCCCCCCGGACGAGGCCACCCTGGCCCGCGAGCGAACGCTGATCTTGCAGGAAGGCGACGCGCGCAAGCGGGCGGATCTGCTGGCCTGCGCGGTGACGATTGGTTCGCGTTACTTTGACCGGGAGTTTCTGTGGCGCTTTTTCAAAGAGGAGGTTGAGATGCTGCGTGAAGCGAGTTTCATTGATGACTGGCTGCAGGAGAAGCTGGACGAGGGCCTGGAAAAGGGCCTCCAGCGAGGCCTGCAGCAGGGCCTGCAGCAAGGCCTGCAGCAGGGCCTGCAGCAGGGCCTCCAGCAGGCCGAACGTCAGACGCGCCTGACTGACTTGCGCCGGATTCTGACCCGCAGATTTGGGCTGTTGCCCGTCTCGCTTCTGGAGCAGTTGCGCCCCCTGAGCGCCGAACAGCTCGAGCCGCTGCTGGATGCAGCGCTGGACGCCGCCACGCTGGCGGAGTTCCAGAGCGCCCTGCCCCAGGCGAGTTTCACCGGCTGAACCGGAGGCCGGCGTGCGCCGCATCGCCGCCCGCATGGCGGAGATCATCCGTGCGGTGCATCCTGGAAACGCCCCCCACCCTATTCCGGGATTTGCCTTCGCGCGCACGCTGCGCTAGAATACCCGACGATAGCCTTCGGGCCGGCACCCGGCCCGGGAGCGGGCGTCCGTTTCACCCCAACTTCGCTGCCGCCCACGCGACAGCCCGAACAACTACGGAGAGGCAAACCATGCTAACCTTACAGGGCAAGCTATACGCAGAATCCCCCATCTATCGCGGCAATGCCCGCAAGACTCTGTTTACTCGCGATGGCGACGGCACTCAGCGGCTGGTTTCCCTGGCGGGGGAAATCGAAGGCACGGCGCAGTCTCTGATGGATGCCTTCACCGGCCAGTCGCGCGATGGCCGCAACACCGGCCTGCTCAACCAGCTCTGGCTGCGCCTGTACGGCACCCCCCTGCCGCAGGGGCTGATCGCCTCGGTAACCTGCAAATTGCAGAACGACTCTTACACCCCCAACCGCTTCTTTGACCTGCGCATGGGCCTCAAACTGGACGAAGACCGCTGGGCGGTGGAGGCCAACGCCAACTACAAATACGAAACCCTGTTGCGCAACTCGGCCTTTGAGTTCAGCCTCGCGGTGAACGAGAACGTGCTCAAACAGGGCGACAATCAGGCCCGGCTGTACTACCTGCTGCAGGAGCTTCAGGCCGGACGCTTCTGGTTCGGCGCCGGCAAGAGCAAGGGGCTGGGGCGCTGCCGGCTGGAGCTGGCGCTGCCGTTCTCCCCCCCGGCCACGCCCCCGCGCGCCAGCGCCGGCGCCAATCACCTGAGCATCGGGCTGAGATTCGACGCCACCAATCCGGTGCTGGTGGGCTGGAACTGGGGCAAGGTGGACCCGGAGACGCCCTCCTTTGCCGCAATTGAAGGGCGGGTGCTGGTCTCGGCCATGCGCGACCTGCCCGAGCCGGTGCGGAAACGGCTGGAGATGGGCCTCGGCGGGCCGATCCTCAACCCGGAGGACTGGAAGGGCAAGCTGGAGGCCACCCTGCCGCGGGTGATCGCCATCTGGCTGCGCGAGCGTTCCACCGGGGAGGTCGAAACCTGGAGCATCCCGGCAAAGCCCTTTCACAAGATGGCCACCGGCAAGAATCCGCTGGGGCGCAAGGTGGTGGAAGCAGTCGAACCGCTGCTCGAGCAGCCCTTCCCGAGCGAGGCCGCCGCCGAAGCGGCGCTCAAGGCCGCGCTGGGCGAGAAGGCCAACATGGCCCCGCGCATCGTCAAACTACTGGAAAGCAAACGCGAGGCCAGCCAGCGCCTCGATCCGGCAACCTGGGAGGAGGCCGCCCGAGGGGTGGGCCTCGACCCGTCCGCCGGCGAGTCGCTCGCTGCCCAGGTCGCCGACGAAGCCGCCCTCACCCGCGCCCTGGCCGCGATTTGCCGCCCGGCCATGCCGCGCCTGTACGACCAGATAGACCAGATGGTGCGCCTGATCCAGAGCGACGCCTGGGTGGACGACGAGATCGCCCGGCGCGAGGAACACCTGCGCATCAAGACCATGCTGCTGCGGAGCGAGATCGGCGAGGAGCAGTGGGGCGACCGGGCAGCCGTCCCGGACGGGGTGAGCGCCGCCGCCTGGCGGGAATTCCTCGACGGCCACCAGCGCGTGCGCTTCCAGCACATGCTGTCCGGCGGCAACCTGCGCAAGAGCATCACCAACGACCAGAACTTCATCGCCTTTCTCAACGCCTACCGCGACGGGGCGCGCCAGGAGCTGGGCCAGCCCCACCACATTGACTACCGCCCCGGCGGGCCGGCCAACCGCGAGGTGTCGCAGAAATATGGCAAGCCCTACGATACAGTCTTCATGCGCATGCTCTCGTGGTCGCCCTCCGTACAGGGCAAGGGACTGTGGGAGATCTACATCCCCGGCAGCACGCTCAAGGGCGCCTTCCGCAAGCGCGCCTCGCAGGTGCTGAAAACGCTGTGGGGGGACTCCGCCCGCACCCGCGCCGTGCTGGATCGCCTGTTTGGCGTGCAGGGCCGGCGCGGGCTGGTGTTCTTTTCCGATGCCTACCTGAGCGACCCGCTCGACCCGGAACGCGCGTGGTGCTCGATGGACGGCGTGCGCATGGATCCCGCCACCGCCCGCCCGCTGGAGACCGCCAAGGCCGACTATCTTTTTGCCTACGGCGAGCAACTGGCCTTCACCCTGCGGCTGGACCTGCAAGACCTTGCCGAGCGCGATCTGGAGGCCGTTGGCGTTCTGCTGCACCTGCTGCAGGATTTTCAGAGGGGCGACATTCCGCTGGGCGGCGAAAAGACCAGCGGTTTTGGCTGGGTGCAGGCCGAGGTGACCGGGTTGACCTGGCTGACCGGCGCCGCCAACGAGCTGCACCGCAAACTGTTCGCTGACCGGTCGCCGGCCCCGGACGGCCTGTGGCAGAAGCTGGAACTGGCAGGGGAGGCGGCGACTGCCGCGTTGGGGGCCGGCGCCCCGCTCTCCCCGGCCGGACTGAAAACCGCCCCGGAGCCGCCGCGGGCCGCGGCCGGCTTCATCTCCCACCGCGCTTTCGGCGGCCACTCCGGCATCCTGGCCGTGGAGGCCGAGGTGCTCACCCCGCTGCACATCGCCGAAAGCGGCGAGCCGTCGTTCAAGGCCAGCCCCCGACAGCAACAATCGGGGGCCAGCCCCCGACAGCAACAATCGGGGGCCGGCCTGAGCGATGGACCGGTCCACGGCAGCGACTTCTTCTCCATGTCGCCGCCCTCGGCGCAGGGGCGTCCGCCCGTGGACGCGCCGCAGCGGGTATACGCCCTGCCCAGCAAGAGCCTCAAGGGCATGTTGCGCCACGTGTACGCCATCGCCAGCGACTCGCAGCAGGCCGGCCGGGTGCTGGGCCAGCTCAACCCGGCCGAAGGGCTGTTTGGCTGGGTCGGCCAGGGGCCGAACCAATCCTTGATGGGCCGGGTGGCCTTCAGCTTTGGCCTCTTTGCCGGGGCGGAGCTGGCCTGGTTCAAAGTGCCCTATCCCTATGGGAACTGGCAATTCACCGGCGGGCAGTGGACTCAAACGCCCGGCGGCGCCGCCCGCAAAGTGACCGTCACCAAAAACTGGCGGCTCTTTCCCCACGCGCCGCTGGCGCCCGTTGCCCGCCAACTGGCCGCGTTTCAGCCCGACACCCCGCAGGCCAGCTATTTCCGCGCCATCCTGCCCGGTGCGCGCGCGCGCTTCTCCGTGCGCTTCTGGAACCTGACCGAGGACGAGCTGCGGCGATTGGTCTGGTGCGTGGGGCTGGAAGACGGCCTGGCGCACAAGATGGGGCGCTATCGCTATCTGGGCTTCGGCAGCCTGGCCCTGCGCATCCTGCCGGAGAGCCATCTGGTGGATTGGGCCGCCCGCTACGCCGGCAAACCGGAGGGCGAGTGGCAATTGCCGCTCCGGGCGGAGCAGTGGCGTGACCCCGGCGTCATTTCCCACTACCGCGACCTGTGGCAGGCGCTGGATGCCCGGCCCGTTCTCGCGTAGGGGCCGACCTGTGTGTCGGCCCCTCCCGATGCGGGCGAATGCACGCAGGGCGAACACGCCGGTAGGGGCGAACACGCCGGTTCGCCCCTACGGGTGTCGGCCCCTCCCGATGCGGGCGAATGCACGCAGGGCGAACACGCCGGTTCGCCCCTGCGCCGGGAGGCGGCGCTATGCTGACCGGCCTTGACTGGCTGCGGCGCTGCCAGACCGGCGCCGAGCTGCTGGCCACCCTGCTCTATCTGCAGGCCGCGCCCGACGCGGATGCCGGCGCCGCGCCCCTCGGCCCGCCGCACTCGGCGCTGACCGGCCCCTGCCGGCGCTGCTGGGTCTACGCGCCGGAGCAGGTCGCCGGCCACTATTGCCCGGTCTGCCGCGCGGTGCTGCGCCGCGCCCACCACAGCGGCCTCATTTCCCGCAACGCCGTGCTGGTGTGGGGCGCGGTCAACCGCCTGCCCGGCCAGCTCGAAACCCGCCAGGGGTTCTACCGGCGCGACATACTCGGCGCTTACCTGCACGATGAGCACCACTTTCTCCTGATGCTCAACAAACGGCGCCTGCGGGCCTGGATTCAGGAGCTGGTGCTGGTCCACGGAGCCGACCTGACCGGCCTGCTGCAAATCTTTCCCACCACCGGCGCCAGCGCCCGCGACAGCACCGGCGAATTGCTCACCCGCGCGGCGTATCAAGAGACGCATGCCGCTCCCGACCGGCTGCTGGTGCGCTTCCATGCCGCGCCCTATCATATGGTGGCGCCGCGCCACCGCGAGCGGCTGGGAATCATGTCGTTTGAAGTGGCCGAATTCCTGCGCCTGCTGGAGGCGGCCAGGGTCTTTCGCACCCTGTTGCGCCCCGATGAGCAGGAAATTCTACGCCAGATTTTCACCCTGGAAGACGCGAAGGAGGAGGGCTTTTACTGGGGGCGCCTGCTGGGGCAACTGAACCCGGAAGCCCGCGATATGCTGGACGCCTGGCGCGTCCGCTCGTGGCCCCCGGAGCGGATTCGACTGTTCTACGAGCTGATGAACTACATCTATGTGGACCTTTCTCAGTTCGCTTGATCTCATCCGCTACCTGATTCTGCTGCGCGTCAACAGCCCGCTGGTGCTCATGCCAGGCTACCTGCCGGCGGAACTTTCCCGCGTGCTGGGGACCACCATCGCCAATCGCCTCCCCACGCGGGAAGCGCAAGCCTGGCACAAGGCGCTTCAGCCGTGGCAGGCCGCCAGCCCCCGATTGCCGAAGGTATCGGGGGCCAGCCCGGCCCCACCGGCCGGCAAGAAACGGCGCGATTGGCCTGCCCCCTCCCCCCCGCCCGACCGAAGGGCCTGGCCGATAGAGAGCGTGCTGTTCGCTTATCCCGCCAAGAAAGCCTGCGGCGCCGGCGAGCTGATTCTGTGGGAACTCAAACTGCTGCGCGAGGCCGCCGATCACGGCCTGTTTCTGGAGCTGATTTTGCCGGCGCTGGAAGAGGCCGGCTTTGCCGCCGGCACCCCGTGGTACGGCCCGACCACGCTCTGGGGCCACTACAACATCCACGCCATTTACGCCGCGCGCGGCCATCACTGGGAGCCGGTGGTGCAGGACGGGCAACTCGACCTGCGCTATCGCGCCAGCTCCACCCAGTGGGCCGAGGCCCTGCCCCCCGACCTGATGGCCGGCCAGACCTTTCGACGCCTCACCTGGCTGACGCCCTTTGACCTTGCCGGCCCCGCGCCCGTGGATTCGGAACTGCCGGGCGAGGCCATGTCTGGCATGAGCGCCGGACCCCGGCGCGGGGACAAGCGGGCCGCCCTCGCCGCGGACGATGTCCCGACCCTGGCCGGCCTGCTGGAGGCCTTGCTGCAGCGCATGAGCCGGCTGCTGCCGGGCAAGCACAACCCGCCCGACGCCGCCCGGCAGAATCTGGACCCGGACGAGCAACTGGCCCTGACCGAGGCGCTGGACGCGGCGGCGCAGGTCCACCTCGAGGACCATGGCCTCGCCCCGGCCCCCGGAGACTGGCCCGGCCGCTGGCTCGGCGCGCAAACCTTCACCGCCATTCCACGGCCGGTGCTGCCCTACCTGCAGGTCGCCTCCATTCTGCACCTGGGCGGAGGGACACACTTCGGCTGCGGGACGTTCAGGCTGGAATAGCCCCCCGTTGCTACTGCCCCACGCTCACCTCCCCCAGCCTCACCCGCCCGTCCGGGTACGCCGCCGGGGCCAGCCGGTCGCCGCTGGCCGGGTCGTACATGCCGGCAAACAGGGTGTAGGCGCCGGGGGGCAGGTTCAGCGTGCGCGGGTCGGTCACATATTCGCCCGGCAGCCAGCCGGTGGTGGGCCGCGTCCAGCCGGCGGGGACGCCGTCCGATTGTCCGACAAGCTGCCCGCTCGCATCCAGCGCGTGCAGAAAGACGCGGTAGCTCACCGCCATCCCGGCCTCCGCCCGCCAGACCCGTGTGGCCCGCCCCCCGTCCAGCGTCACCCCCACCAGCGTGACCGGCCCCAGCCGCGCCTCGATCCGCTGCCCGACCGCCGGCGGCGCAAAGGCTCGCTCCGGCGCATCCACCCGCAACCTCCCCACCTCCTGACCTCCTAACCTCCAGCGATACTCCCCGCTCGCCAACGAAGCCGGCAGGGAAAACCCGAGCTGAATCCTGACCCCGGAGCCGCTCGGCCACTCCCCGGCCTGAATCTGCTGTGCAGCCACTGCCCTGGCCCCACCACCCCCGGCCAGCTCCAGCGGCATTTCCCTGGCCCCGACCGGGTTCCCCTCCGCCCGCAGCAGGATGCTGACCCCACCGTGTCCCCCGGGGCGGCCTCGGCCCGGTCCGGGGAGAAGACCGCCAGCGCGAGGGACTCGCTCAGGGGGCGGTAAGAGGGGTCCGGGGCCAGCCCCC
Organism: uncultured Anaerolineales bacterium; assembly: GCA_964478665.1. Lineage (GTDB taxonomy): Bacteria > Chloroflexota > Anaerolineae > Anaerolineales > CAYZNA01 > CAYZNA01. The sequence continues at coordinate 682 of CAYZNA010000173.1, read as the reverse complement.
GATTGCCGAAGGTATCGGGGGCCAGGGCAGAGGGCCGGGACACGGCAATCGGCCCGAGGGCGGCGGAGTAGACCGGCTGCAGGTCCACGCGCGAGAAAACCGTCACCCGCACCGAGTACTCGCCCGGCGGGGTCCCGGTCAGGGGCGTTATCACGTATGGATCGAGGATGTACTGTCCGGCAGGCCAGAAATCGGTTCCGGGGGTGAAGCGCCAGTGATCCGGGCGCGGCGGGTCGCCGTGGCTCCAGACCACCCCGGCAGCGTCCACCAGCTCTACTTTGAAGCCGTAGGGGATGCCCAGGCGATGTTGCGGAGTCCAGTACACGGTGAAGACAAAGGGGTCGTCCGCGCCGGGCGATTCGGTGGAGGCCTCCCAGCCCAGCAGGCGCAGTTCCCCGGCCACGTCGGCGTTGAGCGGGTGCGTCACCCCGGCCAGGCCGGCCTCGCTCAATTGGCGGCGCAGCAACGGGGTGCGGCCGGGGTCAATGAGAAGGAGTTTGAGGGCGAGGAGGGTGGCAGGAAGAAGGAAGAAGGAAGAAGGAAGAAGGAAGGAGTAGGGGCGACCCGGTGCGGTCGCCCGGTGTGGTCGCCCGGTGTGGTCGCCCGGTGTGGTCGCCCGGCGCGGTCGCCCGGTGTGGTCGCCCGGTGTGGTCGCCCGGCGTTGGCCCCCACGGCGCTGGCC
>CAYZNA010000172.1:6523-7716 GCA_964478665.1 uncultured Anaerolineales bacterium | reverse complement strand
GCCCGTGCATCGTGTTCGTGGACGAGATTGACGCGGTGGGCCGCCACCGCGGCGCCGGGCTGGGCGGCAGCCACGACGAGCGTGAGCAAACCCTCAATCAGATCTTGGTGGAAATGGACGGGTTTGACACCGATACCAACGTGATCATCGTGGCCGCCACCAACCGGCCCGACATCCTTGATCCGGCTCTGATGCGCCCCGGCCGTTTTGACCGGCGGGTGGTGCTGGACCGCCCCGACATGCGCGGGCGGGAAGCCATCCTGAAGGTGCACGTGAAGGGCAAGCCGCTGGATACCGAGGTGGACCTGGCGGCGCTGGCCAAATCCACCCCTGGTTTTGTGGGCGCCGACATCGAGAATATGGTGAACGAGGCCGCCCTCGCAGCCGCGCGCCACAATCAAAAGTCCATCAGCCAGAGCGATCCCGAGGAGGCCATCCAGCGGGCGTTGCTGGGGCCGGAGCGCAAGAGCCGCATCATCAAGCCGGAGGAGAAGCGCATCACCGCGGTGCACGAGGCCGGGCACGCCATTGTGATGCGCGCGCTGCCCAACAGCGACCCGGTGCGCAAAATCACTATCATCCCGCGCGGGGTAGCCGGCGGCGTGACCTGGAGCATGCCGGAGGACGACAACGAGCACATGACCCGCTCCAAGCTGAAGGACATCATCGCCGGGGCGCTGGGCGGCCGGGCGGCGGAGGAGGTCGTGTTCGGCGAGATCACCACCGGCGCCAGCTCCGACCTGCAGCGCGTGACCGAAATCTCGCGGGCCATGGTCACCCGCTGGGGGATGAGTGACAAGCTCGGGCCGATGGTGTTCGGGCGCAAAGAGGAGCTGGTCTTTCTGGGCAAAGAGCTGGGCGAGCAGCGCGACTTCTCCGACGCGGTGGCAGAGGAGATTGACGCCGAGGTGCGCAAGCTGGTGACCGAGGCCCACGAGGTGGCCCGGGACACTCTGCTCAAGTACCGCGACCTGCTCGACAGGCTGGCCGACCGGCTGATGGAAACCGAGACGGTGGATCAGGCCGATTTCGCGGCCCTGTTCCCCATCTCGCGGTTGGGCGACACCGGCGCCGCCCACGCGCTGGTGCTGCTGGCCTCGGTGCTGGAGAAGGCCAAGCCCGGGGAGAAGATCCTGCTGGTCGGCTTCGGCCAGGGCGCCGACGCGCTGCTGCTGGAGGTGACACCCGCGATC
>CAYZNA010000172.1:0-6513 GCA_964478665.1 uncultured Anaerolineales bacterium | reverse complement strand
GAGCGGATTGTCGCGAACTACCTGATCCCGCAGGAAGCTTTCCAAAGAAAGAGCCAGCGTGGAGGCGCGCCTCCACGCTGGCTTGTTTGTCAGGGCAGCGCGACTGCGGGCGCCGGGCGCTCAGGCGCCGGCGCCTTCTTTGTGTTCGCGCACCAGTTCGCGGCGCAGCACCTTGCCCACGGTGGTCTTGGGCAGCTCGGCACGGAAGGCGATCTGGGTGGGCACTTTGAAGCGCGCCAGCTTGTCGCGGCAGAAGGCCTTGAGGTCCTCCTCGGTGACCGTCTCGCCGGGGCGCAGCACCACCCAGGCCTTGACCGTCTCGCCGCGATAGGCGTCCGGCACGCCGGCCGCGGCCACCTCCAGCACGGCCGGGTGTTGGGCCAACACCTCTTCGATCTCGCGCGGCCACACCTGGAATCCGCCGGCTTTGATCAGTTCCTTCTTGCGGTCCACAATATAGAAGTAGCCCTGCTCATCCATGCGGGCGATGTCGCCGGTGAACAGCCAGCCGTCGCGCAGGGTGTTGGTGGTCTCGGTGGGCATGTTGTGGTAGCCGCGCATCACCTGCGGCCCGCGCAGCACCAGTTCTCCCTCTTCTCCGGGTCCGAGCGCGGTCACGCCGTCATCCAGCGAGATGATGCGGCACTCCACGTCCGGCAGGGGCATGCCGATGGAGCCTTCCTTGTTCAGGCCGCCGAAGGGGTTGCAGTGGGTGGCGGTGGGGGCCTCCGACAGGCCGTAGCCCTCGAACAGCTTGCCCCCGGTCAACTTCTCGAAGCGTTCTTTGGTCTCCAGCAACAGCGGCGCCGAGCCGGAGATGCAGGCCCGGATGGACCCCATGTTGACCTTGCCGGCGATCACGTCCGGGTGGTTGTTGATGGCGTTGTACAGGGTAGGCACGCCGGGGAACAGGGTGGGGCGGCACTTCTGGATGCTACCCAGCAGGTCGTGCAGGTCGCGCGGATTGGGGATCATCACCAGCGAGGCGCCGATGCGCACGCCGAAGGACATGCCGGCCACCAACCCGTACACGTGGAAGAGCGGGATGGCCAGCAGCATCACCTCCTTGCCGTCGCGGGCGGTGTGCAGCCAGGCGCGCAACTGCACCGTGTTGGCTACCAGATTGGCGTGGGTGGCCATCGCCGCCCTGGAGAGTCCGGTGGTGCCGCCGCTGTACTGGAACAGGGCCAGATCGTCCGGCCCGATGGCCAGAGGCGGTAGCGGGGCGTTGCCCGCGATCACGTCCTTCATCCACAGGTCGCCGGGGGCCAGGGTCACGTAGTGACCTTCCTTCTTTTCTTTGGTCAGGCCGAACAGAAAGGCCAGCAGCCCGGGCAGATACTCTTTGATGTTGGTCACGACCAGCGTCTTCAGGCCAGTTTTGGACCGCACCTCGTTGATGCGCCCGTAGAAGTTGCTCATCACCAGCATGATCTCGACGCCGGCATCGTTAAGCTGGTGTTCGATCTCGCGCGGGGAGTACAGCGGGTTGGTGGCCACCACCACCCCGCCGGCTTTGAGGATGGCATAGAAGGCGATGACGAACTGGGGGGTGTTGGGCATGAAGATGCCAATGGGCTGGCCGCGCTTCACGCCCAGTTTGACCAGCCCGGCCGCCAGGCGGTCGGCCATTTGATTAACCTGCCGGTAGCTGAGCGTAGCCCCTTTGAACATTGTGCAAGGGTGGTCGCCGTTGCGCTCGGCCTGCTCCTCCAGAAAGCGGTGCAGCGGCATCTGTGGATACTCGAGGGTGTGCGGCACGGGTGGATCGTAGTGCTTAAGCCAGGGACGGTCGTCCATTGTAGCCTCCTTGAGAACTTCTGCCCGGTCGGGCAGTTGGTGGACGTTGTGCACCGGTGAGTATAGTGATCTGGCGGGAAGTGTCAAATGCGGGCTGGTGGGCGGTGATCAGTGGGCAGGGTCAGGGTGGGTGCCTGTTGACTTGCAGAGAGAATGTGCGTACACTCGTGCTGGAGAGGGGACTGTTCGAGCGGAGAACCGGGGGCGCGGGCGGCCGGCCGCAGTTTTGTTCAGCGCCGCGCCTGAAACACACCACCTGCCCGGCGCAGCAGAAAGGAGAATCGATCATGGCTCAAGCAGGCATTCATGCTCTGTGGCCTTCATTATCTCCATCCGCATCTCCATCCGCATGCGGCAGACAATAGCGGCGTAGCACACCCGGCTTTCCCATCTTCGCGATGCACCCTGGATGATCCTCACATTTCTGGGAACTGCCGCTGCCAACGCCTACCCCGAGGCCTTCTGCTCCTGCGCCAACTGCCAGCGGGCGCGCACGCTTGGCGGCCACAGCCTGCGCAAACGCTCGGCTGCCCTGATCAACGATGATCTGCTGATTGACCTCGGCCCGGACATCATGAGCGCTGCCAATCAGCACGGGCGTCCGTTGACTGGCGTTCGCTACTGCCTGCAAACCCACGCCCACGCCGATCATCTGGATACCTCGCACTTCCTCTCCCGCAGCCCGGGGTACGGCGTGGCCGGCGCGCCCTGCCTTCATTTTTATGCCTCGCCCGGCACGCTCAGGCTGGCCGCTCAACTTCTGGAGCGCGATTGCGCCCCGCCGGGTTTTCTCGACCCCGCAGTGGGGCGAGGGCTGAATCTGGAGATTCACCCCATTGAGGCCTCGCAGTCGGTGGAGTTCGGCCCGTACAGGGTGACCGCCTTCCCGGCCAATCACGACCCCGTGGTGGAGCCGCTGTTGTACGCGGTTCAGGCGGGGGGACGGTGCATCTTCTACGGCACCGATACCGCAGCGCTGCCCCCGGAGACCTGGGCGGCTTTTCACCGGCACGCCCTGTGCTTCGATCTGGTGATCCTCGACCACACCTACGGCCCCGGCCAGACCGGCGACGATCACCTGAGCGCGCGCCAGTTCATCGCGCACGTGGCGCGCATGCGTGAGGAGGGGTTGTTGTCTGATCGTGCGCGCGCCTTCGCCACCCACATCGCCCACGAAGGGAACCCGGCCCACCCCGAACTGGCCGCCTTCGCCGCGCAGCACGGTTACGAAGTAGCGTACGACGGGTTGGCGGTCGAGGCCTGATTGGCGGAGGGCGGCCTTTGCTCAGCTTTCTGGAAGACTGGATCCCGCGCCTGGCCGCGTTGCTCGGCGCCGCGACCCTGGCCGTGCCCCTGCTGGGCTACCGGCGTGCGAGCGCGCGCCCGAGGGGCCGGGCCGCCGGCTTTGCAGCCTCCCTGCTGCGCTGGCCGGTCATGCTCGCGCTGACCGCCCTGTGGGTGGCAGCCGGCGTCCTGCTCTGGCAGCCGGTGCCCCTCGTGCTGTCGCCGGCCGCCCGGTTGCTGGCCCTCGTGGCCGGCACGTTGCTTTATTTCCCCGGCATTGCCCTGTATCTGTGGGGATACCGTGCGCTGGGGGATATGTTCGGCCTGTCGAGCGGCTTTGGCGCGGCGCTCTATCAGGGCCACCGGTTGATCGAGCGCGGCCCCTACCGCATCGTGCGCCACCCTATGCATCTGGGTGTGATCCTCGCGGCGTGGGGTGCCCTGTTGATCTTCTGGACTCGGGCGATGCTGCTGTTTGCGCCGGCTGTGCTCGGCGTGGTGGTGCGCGCCCGGCGCGAGGATCAGCTTCTGGTGCGCGAGTTTGGCGCGGCCTGGCAGGAATACCGGGAGCGCGTGCCGGGCTGGATCCCCAGGCTTCGCGCACCGCCCCCGTAGGGCGGCATGGGATGCCGCCCGTTCCCCCGCCGGACTGCCCACGCCGCCCCCACAGCGAGGCGCGCCTCACGCAGCGCGAGCGGGCTGGGCCACGTCGCGCTCCTTCTGGCGTTCGGCGCCCCACAGCGTCACGGTCTCGGCGCCCACCGAGAGGGTGAGCGCCAGGGCCGCCAGCAGCGCGCCGGGCATGCGCAGCCACACTCCCAGCCAGAGGCCGAGCGCCATGACGCCCAGGTTCACCCCCATCGCGGCGGTGATCGGCACGGTAGCCCGGCGGGCAGTGAGCGAGCCGCGGAACCAGCTATTGAGCGCCATGACGAACGGCAGCAGCACCGCTACCTGCCCGCCGATGATCGCTCGCGCGGTCAGGTCCTCGCTCACGCCGATCAGCGTGCGGTAGTACACGTGCGCCAGCGGCGTGAAGCTGATCAGGGCCAGGGCAGCGGTGCACGCCAGCCCGATGCGGGCGCTGAAGCCTCGCAACGGCCCCCGGCTATCCGGCTCGTCCAGCAGGGCGATGGCGACCTCCGGCAGGGCCAGGGCCGGGGAACGGGTGATGAACAGCACCGAGGCCAGTACCGGCCACGCGGCCAGCGCGGCCTCGGGGTTGGGACCGCGCGCCAGCGCCGCGCTGATCAGCGGCTGGGTCAGCAGGAACAACAGACTGCTGGCCGCCAGCGGCGTGTGGAAGCGCACCAGCTCCCCGTAGGCCAGATGCGGCGCGGCGGAGGCCGCCGCCCCCGGCCCGAACCTGTCCGCGACCAGGCGGCGGGCGGCCCAATGCGCATAGCCAGCTTCGGCCAGCACGCCGGCGCTCAGCCCGAAGGCGCCCACCGCCACCCCCGGCGCCCGCCCGCTCAGCGCCAGGACCAGCGCCGTTCCCGCTGAGGCGCACAGCCGCACCGCGGTGCCCTGGCCCACAAAGCGAGTAAGCCCGTAGCGGATCATCAGCCCCTGCTTGAAGCGCCGCCAGGCGATGGCCGCGCTCCAGAACAGCATGATGCGCATGCCCAGCCGCACCGGCTCGATCAGCGGCTCCGGCACGCCCATCCAGCCGCGCACCACCACCTCAAACAGCGGGGTCCAGCCCAGCAGCGCGTGGAGCGCGGTGGTAGCCAGCATCAGATGCCAGACAAAGCGCCGCAGCATCAGATAGTTCTGTCGGCTGCGGGCCAGGGCGGTGGTGGTGGCCAGCAGCATGATGACCGGGCTTTCGATGGTGATGCTGAGCGAGGTCACGATGCCAAAAGCCGCCAGCATGCGCTCGGCCTCGCTCAGGCGGGCCATGGCCGCGCTGACAGTGGGAATCTCGGCGCTCATCAGCACCCAGCTCGCCGCCAGCGGCAGCCAGAAAAAGAAAATGCGCCGCTGGGTCAGGAGCGGCGCCGGGGGCTGCGTCTCGGCGTGTGTGATTGTGCTCATTGTGCTCAATCCAGGCTACTCCACTTCGATGGTGAACGCCAGCGGAAATTGCGCGGCGCGCGCGGCGGCGTGGGCCTGCCCCACCCGGTATTTAGCCTCCTCCAGCGGCAGGGTGATCACGTGCGCGCGCCCGTTGTAGTGCGCTTCCAGCATCACCGCCGTGGCCCGCACCACAGTCAGCTCAAAGATGCGCTGCAACACACCCACCACAAAATCCATCGGGGTGAGGTCGTCGTTGTGGATGATCACGTTCGCCGGCGGTTCGAGGTCCGCCGTGTCGTCGGCCACGAACTCATACCCGATTTCGGGGATGGTCGGGGCGATGGTGGGTGCGTCGGTCATGGGCGTCTGGTCGGGGAAGTCGGATGTCGCAGGCACGATTATAGCCTAACCGGGGCGGGCCGTGCACGAGGGGCGTTTCCCCACCGGCGACCGGCCCGGACTGGCGCGGCGCACGGCTCGCGGGTACACTTAGTGGACATGCTCAACAGGGAGGTCACAATGGACGCAGCAATTGAGGCGATGGACGGCGTGACCGAGGTGCTGGCCCCCGATACCTTCGGCAATCGGGGGCTGGCCTACGGCACTGCGGTGGTCGTGGAGCGAAATGGCAGCGCAGGCTGAATTCCCGATTCTGGAGTTCGACCCCGAGCGCGAGGCGCTGATTGAGCCGGCGCGGGTGGTCCGGCCGGCAGATGCGCCCGAGCACTGCGTGATCTGCTTCTTTGCCGAGGTGATTGCCGGGGTGGTGGAGGAGCGCGGCGCGCGGGTGGTGGCCCGGCAGCGCTGGGAGCACGCCGAGCACCCGCTGTACGAGATTCCCCTGGAGGGCCGGCGGCTGGCCTTTTTTCACCCCGGGGTAGGGGCGCCGCTGGCGGCCGGGCTGCTGGAGGAAGTGATCGCGCGCGGTTGCCGCAAGTTCATCGTCTGCGGCGGGTGCGGCGTGCTGGATCACTCGCTGGCGGTGGGGCGCCTTGTGGTGCCACAGGCCGCGCTGCGCGACGAGGGCCTCTCCTACCACTACCTGCCGCCGGGCCGGGAGGTGGCCGCCAGCCCGGCGGGCGTGACCGCCCTCGAGGCCGTGCTACGCGAGCGCGGCATTGACTACCTGCTGGCGAAGACGTGGACCACCGACGCGCCCTATCGCGAGACCTCGGCCCGCATCCGGCGCCGTCGGGCGGAGGGCTGCCTGACGGTGGAGATGGAGGCCGCGGCGCTGTTCGCCGTGGCCCAGTTCCGTGGCGTCACGTTAGCGCAGGTGCTGTACGGCGGCGACGACGTGAGCGGGCCGGAGTGGGACCAGCGCGGTTGGAAGGACCGCGCCGACGTGCGCCAGAATCTGTTCTGGCTGGCGGCGGAGGCTTGCTTGATGTTGTGAGGTAGCCGGTGGGG
>CAYZNA010000171.1:765-7743 GCA_964478665.1 uncultured Anaerolineales bacterium | reverse complement strand
CAGGGAAGCGGCAAAGTCAAACGGCATTCTAACCGGGCCGTAACATCGCTTCTATCGCCATCTGGCGGCAACAACAGTAGAATTTGAGCTATGATTGGTGCAGCACCCCTCCGCATGGTTGCACTCGTCGCAGGCTGGCCCCCGCTGCACCTCAGGGACCGGGTTTGTCCCATTTATCGCTTTCGCGCTTTCGCCGCGGTTCGTTGTACCCGGAGGAGAACAACATGGATAGAGTCTTCCCCATCACTTCGGCGCGTACCCCCTGGCGGGTAGTTCCCCGGTCCGTGCTGGAGGCCCGCACCGTTGAGATTGAGCTGTCAGTCGTGATCCCGCTGACCAACGAAGCCGGCTCGCTGCGCGAATTGCACCGCCAGTTGGCGGAGGTGCTGGACGAACTGGATGTGACCTACGAACTGATTTTTGTGGACGACGGCAGCCGCGACCAGTCGCCGCTGATTCTGGGTGAGTTGGCGACGCTTGACCCCAATGTAGTAGTGCTGACGCACCGCCACAACCGGGGCAAGGCCGATGCCCTGTCCACCGGCTTCGCCGCCGCGCGTGGAGAGGTGATCCTGACCATAGACGCCGACCTGCAGGACGACCCGTACGAGATCCCGCACTTTCTGGGCGCGCTTTCCGGCGGCTACGACATGATCTCGGGCTGGAAGAGCCGCCGCCAGGATCCCTGGCCTAAGCGGGTACAGTCGCGGGTGTTCAACATGCTCACGCGGGCGGCCAGCGGGCTACCCTTGCACGACATCAATTGCGGTTTCAAGGCGTATCGGCGGCAGGTGATCGAGGAACTGGACCTGTACGGCGACATGCACCGGTTGATCCCGATCATCGCAGCCAACAAGGGTTACAGAGTGGGGGAGATCGAGGTGCGGCACCACCCGCGCCGCTGGGGCAGCTCCAAGTATGGCTGGACGCGCATCCCGCGCGGCTTTCTGGACCTGATCACGGTGGCATATCTCGCGCGCTTCGCCCACCGGCCACTGCACTTCTTCGGCGGGCTGGGGCTGTTGACCTCCTTTTCCGGCAGCGTGATTCTGGTCTATCTTGCGGCCCAGAAACTACTGCTCGCCGAAACACTCTCCGACCGGCCGTTGCTGCTGCTGGGCATTCTGCTGGTGATGTTGGGGGTGCAGTTCCTGACCATGGGCCTGATAGGCGAGATGATGGTCCGCAATCAACTGGAGCTATACCGTGTGCTGGAGCGGCGGACACAGGACGACCAAACGGACATGGGCTATCGCACCCGCGCTCAGGACAGCCTGTCCGTAGGCGAGTTGCGCTAATGCGAATTGCCCTCGTTGGCCCGGCATATCCCTATCGCGGTGGAATCGCCCAGACCACCGACAACCTGGCCCGCACGCTCGGTCGCGAGCACCGCGTGCGGGTGATCACCTTCAGCCGCCAGTACCCGGCGGCGCTGTTCCCCGGCACCAGCGAATTGACCGGCGCCCCCGAGCGCGAGCCGCTGGCCGGGGAACGGCTGATTGACTCGCTGGACCCCCGCACGTGGCTGGCGACCGCGCGTGAACTGGCGGCGTGGTGCCCGCATGTGGTGGTGTTCATGTGGTGGCACCCGTTCTTTGGCCTGGCGATGGGAACGATTGCCCGCCGGCTGAAAGCGCTGTGCAGCGCGCGCGTCGGGTTCGTGTGCCACAACGTGCGACCGCACGAATCAATGCCGGGCGGCGATTGGGCCGCCCGCTATGCGCTGGCAAGCGGCGATTTTCACCTGGTGATGTCGGCCACCGTGGCCGGTGAGCTGACCACCCTGCTGCCGTGGGCGCGGCCGGTGCAGACCAGCCTGCCCCCGTGCGAGTTTCTGGAGCAGCGCGCCCCGCTCGGCCGGGAAGAGGCCCGCGAGCGCCTGGGGTTGCAGCCCGAGGCGCGAGTGGCGTTGATGTTCGGTCTGGTGCGCAAGTACAAGGGGCTGGAGGTGATGCTGCGGGCGCTGGCGCAGGCGCCCGAAGTCAGGCTGCTGGTGGCCGGGGAATTCTACGAGTCGCCGGGCCGGTTCGAAACCCTGGCCGCCGAACTCGGCGTGGCCGGGCGAGTTACCTTTGCCAACCGCTACATTCCTGACGAGGAAGTGCCGCTCTACCTTGCCGCAGCGGATGTGCTCGTGGCACCCTACACCTCCGCCAGCCAGAGCGGCGTGCTGCCCCAGGCGCTGGCCGCCGGCCTTCCGGTGATCGCCAGCGACTTCGAGGGGTTGACCCAGTATTTCCGGCCCGGCGTGACCGGGCTGGCGGTCCCTCCCGGCGACGCCGGGGCGCTGGCGGCGGCGCTGCGGGAGTTCTTCCGCCCCGGTCGGGCGGAACAGTTCCGGGCGGCGGCAGCGGCCGCCAGCCCATCGGGGACGTGGAGCGCTTTCGCCGTTGACCTGTTGCGAGGCGCCTCCCCCCTACTGGCACCAGCACGCAGCGGCGGCTGGCACCAGGGCGTGCTGCGCTGGCGCACCGCGCTGGAAGTGCTGGTGCTGCTGGCATCCGGCGGATTCATTGCCCGCGCCGTGTGGGCCTCTGCCGCCGGGCTGAACCGCGGCAGCCTGAGCTTTCGCGGCTGGCCGCTCCTGCTGGCGCTGGGCATGGAAGTGTTGGCGCAACTGATGCTGGCCATGGGCTGGATGATGGGCCTGCGCCGTTCGGGCGTGCGCGTGGGCTTGAGCCAGGCAGCGCGCATCCGGGGCACCACGCAAATGGTGCGCTATATCCCCGGCAACATCTGGCACGTACTCAGCCGGCTGTCGCTCGCCGAGCGGGCCGGGCTGCCGCTGGGCCGGGTGGGGGCGAGCATGGTGCTGGAGGAGGGCATGATCCTGCTGGCCGGCATTGCTGTCAGCCTGATCACCCTGCCCTTCTGGTCGGGGCTGCACCCGACCGCCGGGTACCTGTTATTGTTCGCGCTGTTGCCGTTGGGGCTGGCAGCGTTGCACCCGCAAGTGTTGCAAGTAGGAGTAGATCTGGGCTGCCGGCTGTTCAAGTTCCCCTCAGCGGCGCTCACGTTGCGCTATCGCGACATTCTGCTATTATTCGCCTATTACACCGCTGGCCGCTTTGTAGTAGCCTCAGCCACGTACTTTAGCGTGGCCGCACTGTATCCGATCCAGCTAGCGGCGATGCCGGCCATTATCGGCATCACCACCCTGGCCTGGGCGGTGGGCTATCTGAGCCTTCTGACCCCCTCCGGGCTGGGCGTGCGCGAGGCCGCCATGCTGGTCCTGCTCGGCACGCTGATCCCGGCTCGCGTGGCCGGGGTGGCGGTGTTGCTGGCCCGGCTATTCTCCGTGGCCGGCGAGTTGATCTTTGGCGGATTGGCGCTAGCCCTTGGGCAGCGCAAGCGTTCGACGTTGAAACGTTTGTCGCTGGAACGTTCAACGGACTGAGGCAAAGTAGAACAATCGTGACCGTCGGAGCAATGTCCCCCTCCCGAAGCGCCTCCGTCCGCGCGCGCACCGGCTCGCGCGCGGCGCGGTTGCGTGCCTGGGTTCAGGGCCACAACCCGTGGCTGGTGCTCACCACTCTGCTGTCCGGCAATCTGGTTGTGTACGTGAGCGCGTGGGTGTACTTCAAGGGGCTGGAGCAAGTGTACGCCGACGCCGCCACCCACCTCAACCTGGCGCGGCGCGTGTTCGACAGCCTGACCCCGGGCCTCGGTCAGGTGGGCGCGTACTGGCTGCCGCTGGTCCACCTTGCCGAACTGCCCTTTGTGTGGAACGATTTTCTGTGGCGTTCCGGGTTGGCTGGAACCCTGGTATCCGCGCTGGCATATCTGGGGGCGGTCTACTTCACCTTCCGGTTGGGCCACGAGCTGACCGGCACGAACAGCGCCGCAGTGTTGGGCGCGCTGGTGATGGCTCTCAATCCCAACCTGCTGCTGCTCTCGGCCATGCCCATGTTCGAGGCCATGCTGCTGTGCACGTGGACCGCGGCCATCTTCTACGCGCTGCGCTGGGCGCGCGACGATCGCCATTCCGACCTGATCCTGTGCAGCTTCTGGACGCTGCTGGCCACCCTGGTGCGGCACGACAATTGGGTGTTGCTGCCTGGCCTGCTGGGGCTGATCGTGATCAGCACCCTCTGGCTGCGCAAACAGGGCCGGGCAAAACTGGAATCCAACCTGATCTTGTTTGGGGTGATGGCGCTCTTTGGCGTGTTCCTGTATCTGATCTGGAACCAGACCAGCTACGGCGACCCGCTGTGGTTTCTGCACCCCGACCATCGCTCGCGCGCGGTGCCGGTGATCGCCGGGCTGCAGGAGGGCGAACAACTGCTGCCCAACCTGCTGGCCTTCCCCATTGCAGCTTACAATAGCGTAGGTGGGTTGCTGGTGCTGGTTGCGCTGCTCGGGCTGTGCGATTTTGTGCTGAGCGAGGAGCGCACCGCGGTGATGTGGGCCGGGCTGCTCACCCTCACCCCGTTCGTGTTCTTCACCGCCATGGTGTTTCAGCAAGGCGAGAGCTGGGTCCTGACCCAACAGTTCGACAAGATTGAGTTCAACCAACGCTACGGGCTGGATCTGTTGCCGGCTGCCGCGCTGTTCGTGGCCTATCTGGGGCGGCGTCGCTGGCCGGTGAAAGTATTGGTCGGGCTGGTCGCGCTGCTCACCCCGCTGCTCATGGTCCGCACCGGACAAGTGGTGGCGTACAACGAGCCAACTGAAGTGTTCTACCGCGCCGATAACCTGGTGCACGTGGACGCCGGCAGTTACCTCGGCGCGCACTACAAGGGCGGCAAGGTCCTGCTGTCTAACTTCGGCGGCGGCGATGTGGTCATCATGAACTCAGGGCTGGACAACCGCGAGTTCATTACCGAGTCCAACCAGACCCTGTGGTTCACCGCACTGGATCGGCCGGAAACGGCTACGTGGGTGATAAAGGAATACGACCCTGAGAGCGGCCCCAACATCGTCAACCGCCGCGTAGAGGCCAACCCGGAGTTCCATGGCAAATTCGTGAAAGTTTATGGTAATATCAATTACTCGGTTTACGTGCGCCGCGACGCCGCCGCCATGCTGGGACTGTACGCCCCGCCCGTAGATAGCGACCAGAGCACCCGCCGATGACTCCCTCTCCCCGCCCCCCACGCCCGCCGGCGAAACTGGAGGCCCGACTCTCGGCCCGCGAGACCTTTGTCCGCTGGCAGACCCTGCTCGGGTTGGGGATCTTTGCCCTGTGGGCCTTGTGGGGCTTCACCGGCGACATCAACGCGCTGGTCGTTCCGGTTGCTCTTACCACCATCTTCACCCTGGTGGTCTCCGGCTACAAACTGTATCTGGTGTATCGCTCGTATGCTCTGCGAGCGCGCGAGCTTTCCTTCAACGGGGCCGAACTGGCAGTCATGGACGAGAACAGCCTGCCGTTCTACACCATCCTTGTGCCGCTGTACAAAGAGACTGAAGTGCTGCCCCGGCTGGTGGCCAACTTGCTGGCGCTGGACTATCCCCAGCACAAGCTGGAGGTGCTGATCTTGCTGGAGCCGGACGATGTGGAAACCCTGGCCGCGCTCAACCGCATGGACCTGCCAGACCACATCCGCCCGCTGGTCACGCCGCCCTCGCAAGTCAAGACCAAACCGCGCGCCTGCAACATCGGCCTGGCCCAGGCGCGCGGGCAATTGGTGGTAATCTACGACGCCGAAGACCGGCCTGAGCCGGACCAACTCAAGAAGGCGGTGGCCACCTTCCGCGAGTTGCCACAGAACACCATTTGCGTGCAGAGCCGGCTCAACTACTTCAACCCGCGCCAGAACCTGCTCACCCGGCTGTTCACCCTGGAATACTCCTTCTGGTTCGACCTGTTCCTGCCCGGCCTGAGCGTGACCGGCGCGCCCATCCCGCTGGGCGGCACGTCTAACCACTTCAAGGCCCAGCCGCTGCGCAAGATCGGCGGCTGGGATAGTTTCAACGTGGCCGAGGACTGCGACCTGGGCATCCGCCTGGCCGCGGCCGGCTTCAAGACCGTGACCATGAACTCGACCACGTGGGAGGAAGCCAACAGCAAAGTGGGCAACTGGATCCGCCAGCGCAGCCGCTGGGTCAAGGGCTACGCCCAGACCTACCTGGTGCACATGCGCCACCCGCGCCGGCTGTTGCGCGCCCTGGGCCTGCGGCGCTTTCTCAGCTTCCAGCTCATCGTGGGCGGCACCCCGCTCACCCTGCTGCTGGCCCCGGTCTATTGGGCCATGACCGCCCTGTGGGTGATCAAGCAGCCCAGCTTCATCGCTGCCCTGTTCCCCCCCCAGTTCTACTACTTCGGCCTGATCTCGCTGGTTTTCGGCAACTTTACGTTCTTCTATCTCAGCCTGTGCGGCGCGGTGGCGCGCGGCAACTACGACCTGACCAAGTATGCCCTGCTCACCCCCTTCTACTGGGCGCTGCAGAGCTGGGCCGCCTGGAAGGGCTGCATGCAGCTAATTACCAGACCCCACTACTGGGAGAAGACCGTGCACGGGTTGGACGGCGCCGAGCAGGTGGATCTGGGTTCGCTGGTGCAGGCCAGCCGGCGCAAGACGGCCTCGGTCTTCGACGCCCCGTTCGAGTTGCCGGCTGCCCGGCCTACCAGCCTGCCCAGCGTTTCCCCGTTCGCCGAGGTGCCAGAATCGCTGACCTTTGACATGAACGCGCTCAAGTGGCGGGAGGTGCAACCGGTGAGGGTGGCTGCCGAAAGCTGACAACCCGCCCGGCCCACACCTGCACGCATTGGAGCGCCCACAGGGCATCTGCCTGCGCCAGCGATGGCGGCGGGGGAGGCGCCTCGTAGCTCAACGTCAGGTCGTAGCGGGCCTCATCGTAAATGACGCTCAGCGCGGCCTGCAGATCCAGCGGCGTGTCCGGGTCCGGGTATCGCAGGGGGACCGGCAGGACCGGCAGATTCTCGCGCAGCCCGATCAGCCAGACCTCGGCCCGCTGGTTTCCAGCGCGCAGCAGCACGGCCAGGTAGGGCGAGTCCGGCAAGTACTCCGCCGG
>CAYZNA010000171.1:0-755 GCA_964478665.1 uncultured Anaerolineales bacterium | reverse complement strand
CGTTGCGCCAGGGCCTGCGCCGCGCCGGCGGCATCCGGGAATTGCTGCGGGCCGACTTCGACCGCGGAACCGTGCAACTGCGCCAGCGCGCGCCGGCGGCCGAAGTAATCCACCAGTAGTCAGACGCGCAGCAGCACGGCCAGATAGGGCGAGTCCGGCAAGTACTCCGCCGGCCACAGGCGTACACCGCGCCGCAGCAGGTCTATTTCCAGCACGTGCACGCCGGCCTGGCGCAGCCGGTCTCGTTTGACCCGGTAATTGTCCAGACCCGGTCCGCGCTTGTTCGCCGGCGAAAGGATTTCGATGGCGGTCACAAGCCGATTGCGCGCCACGTCCCGGATTTCGACATTGACAAGGCGCACGGGCAGAGGCATGGCCAACGGCATGAAAACCGGCGCCGGCGCAATGGCCGCAGTTTGTATCAATCCCTCCCGGAGCGTGCGCGGCGCAGGCTGAGGCGGGCGGACCACCTCCACAGCCGGATAGACCACGCCAAGTTCAGACGCGGGTACCAGGTCATTTTCCATATAGACCGCCAGTCGCACGGCATAGGTCGGTTCGACCTGCGGCGCCAATTGCTTTCTGATCTGGCCGGCCAGCGCCTGATGAACGTCTGCCCACAAGTAGCCTTCGAGATAGGGGTCCATTCCGGGGAAAGGTGATGGCATCGTGCCCTCCCGTGGTTTGCTCTGGCCGCGATTATAGCACCCTCCCTACCCCTCCAGCCCGTTTCCGAGTATACCCAGGGCATGTCC
>CAYZNA010000170.1:0-7746 GCA_964478665.1 uncultured Anaerolineales bacterium | reverse complement strand
CCGCTGGAACCCAACAGCCCCTACGCCGCGTCGAAGGCCGGCGGCGAGTTGATGGTGCGCGCCTATCACGAAACCTATGGGCTGAACACCGTCGTCACTCGCGGGAGCAATACCTTTGGGCCGTACCAGTATCCCGAGAAAGTAGCGCCGCTGTTCATCACCAACGCCATAGACGACCTGCCGCTGCCGCTGTACGGCGATGGCCGCCAGGTGCGCGACTGGCTGTACGTGGAGGACCACTGCTCCGGCATTGACGTGGCCCTGCACCACGGCCGGCCGGGCGGGATATACAATCTGGGCGGCGGCAACGAGCGCTTCAACGTGGACGTCACCCGCCTGATCCTGCGGCTGCTGGGCAAGCCGGAGAGCCTGATTCGACCGGTGCTGGACCGGCCCGGTCACGACCGGCGCTACGCCCTGGACAGCAGCAAGCTGCAGGCCCTCGGCTGGCAGCCCTCCCGCGACTTTGAGGCCGCCATGGCCGAAACCGTGCGCTGGTATCAGGCCAACGAGTGGTGGTGGCGGCTGATCAAAGAGGGCGAATTTCGCCAGTATTATCAGCGCCAGTACGGCGAGCGGCTGGCAGCCGGGAACCCGGTTGAGGCCGGGACCTGACCGGCCTGCGCGCTGCGCACCTGCCAGCTCCGGCCGGGCGCCTTTCCACGACCACTGACCGCCGGTCATTGACGCTGCTATACCCGCATGGTAGAATTTTCGCGCGCAAGCCCGAGCGCCGGCCCCGCTCGTCGGACCGCAAGACCAGGTCAGCTCAAACCGGGGCGGGCTTCCGTCGCCGGTTTGCTTTTGTTAATCGCATCTTAGCCGCCCGGCCCCGGGAGAGACCCAACAGCAGAAGCTCCAGGTTGAGCGGTTACATTGCATATCTGCAAGTAGGAGAACTCAATGTCCGAGTATATAAAAGGCCTGGCCGGCGTGATCGCGGCCCAGACTGCGCTTTCTTCGGTGGACGGTCAGAACGGCGTGCTGACCTATCTTGGGATCAACATTCACGAATTAGCCGAGCACGCCACCTACGAGGAGGTGCTCTACCTGCTATGGTACGGCAAGCTGCCCAACGCCACCGAACTGCAGGCCTTGCAAAGGGATCAAGCCGCCGCCCGCGCGCTGCCGGCAGATGTGATGGCGCTGCTGCGCGCCGCGCCGAAGGACACCGTGCCCATGGCCGTGCTGCGCACCGCGGTCTCGGCGCTGGCCTTCTCCGACCCGGAAGTGGAAGACATCTCGATTGACGCCACCCGGCGCAAGGGCGCCCGGCTGACCGCCCGCTTTCCCACCATTGTGGCCGCCTACGACCGGCTGCGCAACGGCCTAGAACCGCTGGCCCCCCGCGCCGATCTGGGGCACGCCGCCAACTTCCTCTACATGCTCACCGGCCACGAGGCTGATCCAGATCTGGTGCGGGCGCTGGACATGTACTTTGTGCTGCTGGCCGACCACTCGCTGAACGCTTCCACCTTTACCGCGCGGGTGGCCGCCTCCACCAACGCCGATCTACACTCGTGCATCGCCGCCGCCATTGGTTCGCTAAAGGGCAACCTGCACGGCGGCGCGGCCGAGGCCACCATGAACATGCTGCTGGAGATTGGCAGCATTGAGAACGTGGAAAGCTTTGTGGAGCAGGCCCTCGCCATCCGGCGCAAGATCATGGGCATTGGCCACCGCATCTACAAGAGCGGCGACCCGCGCGTGCGCCACCTGCAGAGCATGGCGCGCGCGCTGGAGCAGGCCCGCGGCCAGGGCCAGAATTACATGGATATGGCCGTGGCAGTTGAGCAGGCCGTGATGCGCCACCGCGAGCTGTACCCTAACGTGGACTTCTTCTCGGCCCCGCTGCTGTACTACATTGGCATTCCGGTTGACCTCGATACCTGCGTCTTTGCCATCTCGCGCATCGGCGGCTGGACCGCGCACGTGATCGAGCAGTACAAGGATGCCACCCTCATCCGGCCCTCCGCCCAGTACATCGGCCCGAAGGGCGGGCGCTACCTACCGCTCAAGGAGCGCTAACTATAAATGGCTGCCCCGGCCAGAGTGCAACCTGCCACAATGAGCTCACTCGACGAGCGCCTGCTGGAGTCCGAGAGGTTTTTCATGAACAAAGGCAGGGTGCAGGCCACACTTCGCCGGCTGGCAGACCGGCTGGCGAGCGAGAATATCCCCTATGCCATTATTGGCGGCATGGCGCTGTTCCTGCACGGGTACGTCCGCGAGACGCAGGATATTGATCTCATCCTTTCCCCGGAGGGTCTGCGGGAGTTTCACAGCCGGCTGGTCGGGCGTGGCTATTTGCCGGCCTTTACCGGCGCAAGCAAGACCTTCCGGGATACCGTCTCGAAGGTCAAGGTCGAGATAATCACCACCGACGAACACCCCGGCGGACGCAAAATAATGCCCGTCTCTTTCCCGGACCCGGCCACGAGTGTAGAGCGGGGCGGCGTTCGGGTCGTACCATTGGAAAAACTGATCGAACTCAAACTGGCCTCCGGGCTGAGCGCGCCCCATCGAATGCTGATTGATCTGGCCGACGTGCAGCGGCTCATCGAGGAACTGCGCCTGCCGCCAGAACTGGCCGACTCCCTCGATCCCAGCGTGCAGGCCGAATACCGCCACCTGTGGGAACTGGCCCAACACGCCGGTGAGGGACCGCACGAACGCGAGGCGGCGTGAGAGGTGAGTGGTAAGTGGTAAGTGTCAGTCTGCCGACAGCCACAGCCCGCCAGCCCACCAACCGCCAACCACCAACTACCGACCATCAGGAAAACACACATGACCCAACCCGGCACCCCATCCAACCCGCTCCGGGTTGCGATTATTGGCTCCGGCCCGGCGGCTTTTTACGCTGCCGAGCACCTGTTCAAGCAGAAAGACCTCAACGTGCAGGTGGACATGTTCGACCGCCTGCCCACGCCTTTCGGCCTGGTGCGCGGCGGCGTGGCCCCCGATCACCAGAAAATCAAGACCGTCACCAGAGCCTACGATCGCACTGCGGCCAATCCCAACTTCCGCTTCTTTGGTTACGTGGAAGTGGGCAAGGACGTCACCCTGGCCGACCTGAAGCAGCACTACCATCAAATCCTGTATGCCACCGGCGCGCAGACGGACCGCCGCATGAACATCCCCGGCGAGGACCTGTCCGGCAGCCATCCGGCCACCGAGTTCGTGGCCTGGTACAACGGCCACCCCGACTACCGCCACCTGCAATTTGACCTCTCGCAGGAACGCGCGGCGGTGATCGGCGTGGGCAACGTGGCTATTGACGTGGCCCGCATCCTGTGCCTCACCCCGGAGGAACTGGCCGTCACCGATATGGCCGGCTACGCCATCGAGGCCCTGAGCCGCAGCCGCATCAGAGAGGTGTATCTTGTCGGGCGGCGCGGGCCGGCCCAGGCGGCCTTCACCAACCCGGAGATCAAGGAGGTGGGCGAGCTGGCCGGCGCGAACGCGATCACCCTGCCCGAAGAGGCCGAGCTGGACTCACTGAGCCAGGCCTATCTGGAGCAGAACCCGGATCGCACTACCCAGAAGAAAATCGAGATCCTGCAGAGCTACGCGCAGCCGGGCGCCGCCGACAAACCGCGCAAACTGGTCATCCGCTTCTTGCTCTCGCCGGTGACGTTGATCGGGGACGAGGCCGGCCGGGTTACGGGCATGAGGTTGGTGAGAAACGAGCTATACACTAGCAGCGATGGCACCTTGCGACCCCGCGCCACCGAGCAGTTCGAGGAGATGACGGTCGGGCTGGTGTTCCGCTCGGTGGGCTACAAGGGCGTGCCGCTGCCCGGCCTGCCCTTCCACGAGCGCCGGGGAGTGATCTTGAACGAGAAGGGCCGGGTGACCGATCCCGAGAACAAACAGCCGCTTGCCGGGCTGTACACCGCCGGCTGGATCAAGCGCGGCCCGAGCGGGATCATCGGCACCAACAAGCCCGACTCGGTCGAGACCGTGACCTGCATGCTGGAGGACCTCGCCCAGGGCGCCCTGCTGCAACCGGCCCACCCCGAGCCGCAGGCCGCCGAGGATCTGATCCGGGGGCGCCAGCCCAACTTTGTCTCGTACGCCGACTGGCAGCGGCTGGACGCGCTGGAAGTGGCGGCGGGGGAGGCGCAGGGCCGGCCGCGGGTGAAGTTCACCTCGGTGGAGGAGATGCTGGCCGCGCTGGGCCGCACACCTGCCCCGGACGCACACCTGCCCCGGACGCAGGTGCCGGGGGGTGCCGGGGGGTGCCGGGGGGGAGCAGCCACCGTTGGTGGACTTGACACCCTCAGATCTATACAGTTCGTGGTAGATCGTACCGGCCGGCCGGCTGCGGTGCAGCTCAGCATCCGGGCCTGGGAAGACCTGCTGGACTATCTCGAGGAGAACGAGGATCGTAAGCTGGCCCGGGAATTCCTCCCCCGCCTGCGGGAAGGCCCACTCAAGGCCGGCGCGCTACCGTGGGATGAGGTTCGCGGCGAGTGGGAGCAGACCGACCCCGATGACCCGACTGAAGCTCTTCCTTGAACCCGAGGTCCATACTGCGCGGAAACACTTGCCAGGCAACCTGCGCCAGCATCTGAAACGCATCATTGAGGGCCTGGCAGACGAGCCGCGGCCGCCACGCAGCAAAGCCCTCGACACAGGCGGGCTGAACGTCCCCTCTGAGGTCGAACTGCGCCGACTGCGCATTGAGCGGTGGCGGGTTGTATATGCCCTTAACGAGTCGGAGGGCTGGATCTGGGTGCTCGCAGTGCGTCACCGGCCGCCTTACGACTATGAAGACATAAAGGAGTTGATCTTGCGTCTGGAATAGTCGCAGTACAGCCGCCCGTCTTCCACCACCCATACCTCACTGGCAAAGCCCCGAATGAAATAGCGGTCGTGCACCACAGCGAGGGCTGTGCCGGGGAAGCCGGCCAGCGCCTGCTCAAAGCGCGTGCGCGAGGGGATGTCGAGGTGGTTGAGCGGCTCGTCCAGCAGCAGCAGATTGCTGCCCCGGGCCACCAGCACCGCCAGCATCAGCCGGGAACGTTCCCCGGCCGAGAGCAGCCGGTTGCGGGTGAGCGCCAGTTACCCCCGGGGACGCCGCGCGGCGTACAGAAACAGGCCCAGGGTGGAAACGCCCACCCCCAGAGCCACGCCGCTGGCCTGCAGCCAGCCAAAGTAGGGCGCCTGCAGGCCGCCCACGTGGCTGCCAATGCCCAACACGTCGGCGAAGCCGGAGGCCAGCGCAAACACGTAGCCGGTGGCAATCAGCCGCTTGCCGACTTCCTCCCGCAGCGAGGTCTCCAGCGCCCGGCGCCGGGTAGCGTACAGGTACAGATAGGCGCCCAGCAGCATCATCCCCAGGCCGAGCAGAAAAACCAGAATCTGCAGCACACCGGTGCCCGCGGTGAGCGCCAGCGCGATGATCTGCGGGAACACGCCAATCAGAAAGACGAAGGATCCGGCCACAATCAGCGCCACGCTGGCGCGGGCCAGCCGGCTTTCAGCCGGGTCAGGGGGGGGCTGCGCGCTCATCGCTTCACTCCGGCAGGCCGCGGCGCAGCAGCGAGAGCCAGTTGCCGCCCATAATGGCCTCTACCTCGGGGTCGGCGTAGCCGCGCGCGCGCAGCGCATCCGCCAGCTTTGCCAGATCGGCCACCGTGTCTATCCCGGCCGGGGTGGCTTCCACGCCAAAGCCGCCGTCGAAATCCGAGCCGATGCCGGCGTGGGCGGCGCGGCCGGTGAGCTGGCAGATATGGTCAATCTGGGCCAGCACGGCCTCCAGCGGCACGGCTTCCTTGCCCTCGGCGGGGGTCCAGTCGCCGCGCAGGAAGCGGTTGTAGGGCACCACGCCAATCACCCCCTCGCGTGCGGCCAGCCGGCGGATCATATCGTCGCTCAGGTGGCGGTCGGGTTTGGGGGAGTTGCGCACCAGGGCGCGGGCGTTGGCGTGCGAGGCGATCACCACGCCATCGTAGCCGTCCACGGCTTGCAGATAGGCTTCCTCAGCCATGTGGCTCAGGTCAAGGATCAGGCCGAGGTCAGCCATGGCCTGCAGCAGGGCCAGGCCCTCCCCGGTCAGGGGACCGGGTTCCCCGGTGCCGCCGCAAAAGCGGGTGCCGGCCCACGCCGGGCCGACGATACGCAGGCCGCGCGCCACCCACTCTTCCAGCTCGCCGGGATCGCCAATGGCCTCGGCGCTTTCCATCAGCGCCACCAGCCCTATCTTGCGCTCCGGCTGGTCGCCCTCCCACGTCTCGAGCACAGCCTCCAGATCGGCCCGCGATCGGATGAGGGCAAAGCGCCCGCCGTCGTGCAGCCGGTGATAGTAGTCCAGTTGGGCAGCGTACAGGCGCCGGGCCTGGGCGGTATCTGCGTACGATTGGGTATCCAACTCCCCCAACCTGCGCCGGGCCGGGGCGGCAAACAGGGTGGCGAATACCACCGCCACCCGGCCCTGTTGCCACTCGGGCAGGCCGAGCAGGGTGTTGCCGTTGCGCAGGGGAGGCGCGGTGCCGCGCTCGCGCTGGCGCACGGTCAGGGCAGACAGGGTGTGGTCGCGGCCAAAGCTCAGCGCGTTCCAGGCGAGGTCTTCGTGGGCGTCAACAATCAGCATGGCTACCGGCCCCCGTCTCCCCGCACCTGTTGGCCCAGCCGCTGCCACTCCTCCAGATTCTGGCCGTCGAAGGGACGATACAGGGCCACCCTATCCAGCAGCCCCTCGTAGCGCTGCCGCAACCGCTGGCCCATCTCGGCCGGCGGGGCGCTGAGGGCGAAAGTCTCCAGCATGGGGTCGCTGATCAGCTTCGGCATTTCGGCCCACTCACCGCGCGCGGCGTGGGCGGTGAGGCGCGCAGCGGTCTCGCCCCAGCCGTGGTGCTCCATCACGGTTCTGTAAGTGGGGGTGGAGGCGTAGAATGAGATCTGCCGCCGTACTTCTTCGGCCTCGGAGGCGTCGCTGAACACAAAGGCGCTGGTCACCAGTTGCAGGTCGGCCCGCCCCCGGCCGGCGGACTGCGCGCCCGCCTCGATGGCCGGCAGCACCACCTCGCGAATGTAGCTCACCGAGTGGTAGGGGTGGACGTGATAGCCCTGGCATAGCGCCCCGGCCAGCCGGGCCAGCCCGGTGTTCACGCCGGCGATGAGGATGGGGATGTCGGGGTGGGAGATCGGGCCGGGGTTGAAGAAGGGGCTCATCAGGGTGATTTTGTAGTATTCGCCGCGAAAGTTGACCCGCCCCTGCGGGCCGCTCTGCCAGCAGCTCCAGATGGCGCGCAGGGCCTGAATCAGCTCGCGCAGCTTGCCCACCGGGGACTCCGGCCACGGCATGGAGAAGCGCCGTTCGATGTGCGGCTTGACCTGCGTCCCCAGACCGAGCAACAGCCGCCCGCCGGACATGGCCGCCAGGTCCCACGCGGCTTGCGCCAGAGTCATGGGGCTGCGGGCAAAGCCAATGGCGATCGCGGTACCAAACCGGAGGCGAGTGGTGTGCTCGGCCACCAGCGGGAAGGGCAGAAAAGGGTGGTGCTGTGTTTCAGTGGTCCATACCGCGTCTATGCCGGCTCCTTCGGCGGCGCGGGCGAGGGCGGGGTAGTCAGAGAGGGTGGGGGGGAAGAGGGCGGCGTCGAAATGCATGGGAGGGGTGGTCCTTTAGTCGGGTAGTCAGGTAGTCAGGTAGTCGGGTAGTCGGGTAGCCAGGTAGTCGGGTAGTCAGGTGGTCAGGTAGTCAGGTGGTCAGGTGGTCAGGTAGTCAGGTGGTCAGGT
>CAYZNA010000169.1:0-7751 GCA_964478665.1 uncultured Anaerolineales bacterium | reverse complement strand
CGTGTGCCTGAACGTGGGCTGCATCCCCTCCAAATCGCTGCTCAAAAACGCCGAGGTGGCCGATACCCTGCGCAATCGAGGCAAGGAATTCGGTTTCAGCTTCGAGAACTTGCAGCTTGATTACGGGGCGGCCGTAAAACGCTCGCGGCAGGTGTCCGAGCGGCTGGTGAAGGGCGTCCAGTTCTTGATGAAGAAGAACAAGATTGACGTGCACATGGGGACGGCGAAGCTGACCGGCGCCGCCACGGTCGAGGTGGCCGGGGCGGACGGGAGCGCCAGAACGCTCACCGCGCAGAATATCGTAATCGCCACCGGGGCGCGACCCATGATGATCCCCGGCGTGCAACTGGATGGGAAGAAGGTGACGACCTATCGCGAGGCCATCCTGCAAGAAACCCGCCCCGCGCGGGCGGTGATCGTCGGGGCCGGGGCTATCGGGGTGGAGTTCGCCACGGTGTGGAACGCCTACGGGTCGGAGGTGACCATTGTGGAAATGCTGCCGCAGCTCCTGCCCAACGAGGACGAGGAGATAGGCAAGGAACTGGCGAAGGCCTTCACAAAGAGCGGCATCCGGGTCAAGACCGGGACAAAGGTCGAGGCGATAGACGCCTCCGGGGAGGGGGTGAAGGTGCAGGTGTCCGGGCCGGGGGGCGAGGAGACGCTGGAGGCCGATCAAGTGCTGGTCGCCATCGGCTTCCGCCCCAACAGCGAAGGGCTGGGGCTGGAGGCGCCGGGAGTGGCAATCGAGCGCGGCTTCATCAAAGTGGACGCCGGCCTGCGCACCAGTGTCCCGGGCATTTACGCCATCGGCGATGTGACCGGGGAGCTGATGCTGGCCCACGCCGGTTCGGCGCAGGGGATCGTGTGCGCCGAGACCATCGCCGGCCACCCCACCGTGGAGCTGAACTACGAGATGATGCCAAAGGCCACCTATTGCCACCCGCAAGTAGCTTCCTTCGGGATGACCGAAGCGAAAGCCCGCGAACGCGGCTTCGACGTCAAAGTGGCGAAGTTCAACTTTCAGGCCAACGGCAAGGCGCTGGGGCTGGGCGATTACGCCGGGTGGGTGAAAATCATCGCCGACAAGCAATACGGCGAACTGCTGGGCGCGCACCTGATCGGCCCGGAGGTCACCGAACTGCTGCCCGAACTGACCCTGGCGCAGATGATGGAATTGACCGGCGAGGAGATCGCCCGCAACGTGCACGCCCACCCGTCGCTCTCCGAGGTGCTGATGGAGGCGGCGCACGGGTTGACCGAGGGTGGCTATATTCACCAATAGCAACCCCCCCGGAATCTACCAAAACCTGCCTTTGCTCGCTGAGATTTCCAGATAAGATTCTGACCCGCAGGGTGTACCGGCCCTGCGGGTCAGCTTTTTGTCAGATTGAACGTGCCCTGTCCACACTCCAGATGCTCCGTCTTGGCCTGTTCCAGCTCGCCGCCGGGGGCGCTTCGGTGCTCTTCCTCGGCGTGCTCAACCGCGTGATGCGGGTGGAGCTTGGCCTGGACCTGTTCCTCGTCAGCCTGCTTATCGGCGGCGGTCACTACCTCGGCGCGCTGGTCGCCATCCCCTTCGGCAACTTCTCCGACTCCCACCCGATTGCCGGCTACCGCCGCACGGCCTACATTCTGGGTGGCGCCGCCATCACTGCGCTGGTGCTGGCCTTCGCCCCGGCGGTGGCGCGCTGGATTTCAGCCTCGCCCTCCGCCCTGACCCTTTCTCTCGGCTTCCTCTTTTTCCTGCTGGAGGGCGTCTCCACCTTTATCGCCGGCACCGCCTACCTGGCTCTGATCGTGGACCGCACCACCGAGAAGCAGCGCGGCCCGGCCACCGGGCTGATCTGGACCCTGCTTATGGTGGGCATCATCGCCACCGGAATAACCTCCGGCGTCTTTCTGAAAGACTTCACCTTCGACGGGTTCTCCGCGTTGCTGTTGGGAGGCGGGGCCGCGCTGGCGACGCTCTCCTTGCTCGGCCTGTGGCGCCAGGAGCGGCGCGTGGGGCGGGGAACTGCCGGGGGCGAGGCCACACTTTCCCTGAGCGCGGGCGCGGCCCTGCGCCTGCTGACCGGCAACCCCCAGGCGCTGGCCTTCGCCGCCTTTCTCGTTGTGGGCATGTTCTCGTACTTCATGCAGGATGTGATTCTGGAGCCGTTCGGCGGCGACGTGTTCGGCCTGACCGCTGCGCATACCACCCGCTTCAACGCCTACATGGGCGCCGGGGTAATCGCCGGAATGCTCGGCGGCGGCCTGTGGTTGATCCCACGTTGGGGTAAACGGACCATCACTGCCGCTGGCTGCTGGCTGATGGTGCTCGCTTTTGCCGGATTGGCGCTCAGCGCGCTCGGCGGGCGGCCCGAGGTGTTGTCCGGGGCCATCGCCTTCCTCGGCCTCGGCGCCGGCCTGTTCACCGTGGGCGGCGTCTCGCTGATGATGGACCTGACCTCCGCCATCCACACCGGGCTGTTTGCCGGGGCGTGGACCCTGGTCTCGGCGGTGGGGCGGGGGCCGGCCTCCATCGCTGGGGGAGCGGTCCACTCCGCGCTGGCCGCCGGTGGGGCCTCGCAGGCCCAGGCCTACGCCGGGGTGTTCGCGCTGGAGGCGCTCGGGCTGCTGCTGGCTCTCTGGCTGCTCGGCCGGGTCCGGGTGCGGCGCTTCCGGGAACGGGTGGACTCCTTCGGCGCGCTAGCCGCGCAAGCCATGGACTGAGCCGCCGGGCGGGCGCGCGGTTGCCCGCTTTCCATCCGGCTGGTATCATTCCCGCCATGATCCCCCACGACTACCATCTGCACACCCGCTTCTCCTGCGACTGCAAAGCCGAGATGGCCGAGATGTGCCGCAGCGCGATTGAAAAGGGCATCCCGGAGATCGGCTTTACCGAACACTACGACCTGCACCCCGCCGAAAGCTGCCGCGATTGGTTCCGCCCGGAGGCGTGGTGGGACGAGCTGGAAAGCTGCCGCGCGCAGTTCGCCGGGCAATTGGTCATCCGCGCCGGGGTGGAATTGGGCGAGCCGCACATCTTCCCCGCCGAGTGCCGGTCCCTGCTGGCGCGCTACCCCTTCGATTATTGCCTCGGCTCGCTGCACTGGGTTGGGCCGGATTCGATTTTCGACCGCGACTACTTTGAGCGCACCCCGATGGACGAGGGCTACCGGCGCTTCTTCACCGAGCTGGAGCGCATGACCCGCGTCGGCGGCTTCGACGTGCTCAGCCACTTCGACGTAGTGCTACGCCACGGTGTGCGCTTCTGGGGCGCCTACGATCCCACCCGCTACGAGGACTGGATACGTCCGGTGCTAGAAAACTGCATCCGTCAGGGAATCGCCCTCGACTTGAACACTGCCGTTGTGCGCCGCTTCGCCGCGCAGCTCACCCCCGGCGTGCGGATTCTCACGTGGTACCGGGAGATGGGCGGGGAACGCCTCACGCTCGGCTCGGACAGCCACCAGCCGGAAAACGTGGGCGCCGATCTGGACAGAGCTATCGCCGCCGCCCGTGAGGCCGGCTTCACCCAGCTCACCCGGTTCGAGGCCCGGCGCCCCCGGCAGGTACTGCTGCCCGGCGGCTGACCTCCCCGTACGGGGCGCAGGGCACTCCCCGTGCCGCAGGCTGAATGCCTGCCCTACAGCAAAGGAGCAACCCATGGGCGAAATGACAACACTCGAACCCCTTCCCGGCTACCTCTGCCGCCCGGCCGGCGCAGGGCCGTGGCCCGCGTTGATCGTGATTCAGGAATGGTGGGGGCTGGACAACCAGACCAAAAGCGTGGCCGATCGTTTTGCCGGGATCGGCTACCTGGCCTTCGCCCCGGACGTGTACCACGGCGGGATCGCCCGACCGGGCGATCGCCAGACCGCTATGTCGCTGGCGCAGAAATACGGCCCCGGCGCGGTCGGCGAGCTGCAACGGCTGTACGACGCGCTGAAGGCCCACCCGGACGGCAGCGGCCGGGTGGGCAGCGTGGGCTTCTGCTTTGGCGGGCGCTTGTCGCTGGCGCTGGGCATCAACCGCCCGCTGGACGCCATCTGCACCTTTTACGGCGGCGGGATGCAGCAATTGTTCGATCAGCTCGACCGGATCAAGTGCCCGGTGCTGGGGCTGTTCGGGGACCGGGACCAGTCTATCCCGGTGGGCACGGTAGAGGAATTCGAGCGGCTGCTGACCCGGCACGGGATCGAGCACGAGGTTATCGTCTATCCCGACTCCGGCCATGCCTTCTTCCGCGACTCTGACCCGGCTGTGTACCGGCCGGCGGCTGCGAAAGATGCCTGGGAGCGGGTGACGCGTTTCTTCGCCGTGAGTCTGAAATGAACAAAGCAGGAGGTACTCCATGCAAGCCGCATCCGCACGCGAATTACTGGCCCGTGAGGTCACCCTTCTCGAAGAAACTCAGGCGCAGGCCATTCGCCGACTGCTGCACGACCTGAATCTCCTCCCCGCACAGACGGAAAAGGTGATTCCGGCCAGAGACGCATGCCGGGCAGCAAACCGATGGTTGTTGATGTACGTTGGAAACTTGCTTTCGGCGGGTGAAGCGGCATTCATTCCCGGCCCGCGTCCGGCGTGGCAAATCCCGGTTCGAACCCATTTTGAGCACTCTGGCGTTGCCTCTTTCGTCACCGTGGACGCTCTCTCCGGCGAAGTGATTGCAGACGAGACAACTGCCGAAAGCGTGTTGAGGGCAGTTCAGCGATTTGTCGCCAATGGCACATCAGACTCCATGCCCGGCAGGGGCACCACGAAGAATGAAAACGGACGGACCCATTTAGAGATCAGATCCCACACCATAGACAGGATCGCCCGGGCAATTGCCTTCCGGCCTGCGCACAGATGGCGCTCGAACGGTTCGGCATCCGACGAACACAAGCAGAGCTTGGCCTTCTGCTTGGGCTTGTTCCAGGCGCGGGAGCAAGCGCGCTCAATACCGCCCGGCTGGAACGGTTGGGCGTTTCAGTGGCACTGCAGAATACCCTCGACGAGGATGAACTACGGGCCGCAATCGAGCGGGAAAACACGGTCGTCATTGTTTTTGTCCGTACTGGTCATCGGTCCACTCACAGAGAAGACGTGCCTCACGCCGTAATCGGGACGAATTTCGAAGGCGATCGCGCCCGCTTGAACGATCCGGCTTTCGACTCTCCCACGGAAGTTGATTGGGACGAGCTTGTACTGGCATGGGACGAGCAAGGCAACATTTTCGCTGCTGTAACAGAGATTCACTCTCCGTGATCTGCGAAGTTCGCCGCCTCAGTCTGATTCCGTACACCGCCGCCTGGGATCTCCAGCGCCGGCTGGCGGCCGAGATCGCCGCCGGGACGCGCCCCGCGACTCTGCTGCTGCTGGAGCATCCCCACACCTACACCTTTGGCCGCCGTGGACAGAGCCAGAACCTGCTCTGGGGTGAGGCCGAGCTGCGGGCGCGGGGGGTGGAGGTGCACTGGGTGGACCGGGGCGGCGACGTGACCTATCACGGACCGGGGCAACTGGTGGGGTACCCGCTGCTCCCGCTAGGGAAGCTTGACCCCGGCGGACGACTGCCGCAGGCCGATTACGTGGGCTATGTTCGGAAACTGGAAGAAATGCTCATCCAGACGCTGGCCGGCTTCGGGTTGGTGTGTGGACAAATCCCCGGCCTGACCGGGGTCTGGGTGCAACCGGACGTGGCCTCGCGCTGCCCGCACTGCCCCCCGGCGGCCCGGCTGGCGCCGTCCAAAATCGCCGCCATCGGGGTAAAGGTGGATGCGCGCGTGGTGAGCCAGCACGGCTTCGCCCTCAGCGTCAACCCGGATATGGCCTACTGGACCGGCATCATCGGCTGCGGCCTGGCCGAGCACGCCAGCATCTCGCTGGCCGATCTGCTGGACGCGCGCACGCCGCCCATGGAGGCGGTGATGGACGAGGTGGTGAGGCAATTCGGGCGGGTGTTCGGGTACCAGATGGTGAACGGTGTATAATCGTGCCTGGAGGGCACGCCGATGGAAGCAACAGCCGAAATGCTTACCGCCGTCGAGACACCGTCGGTCAAAACACTCGTCACCGCTGGCGAACTGTTGCGAATGCCGCGCGGGAAGGTGCGTTACGAGTTGATACGGGGGGAGGTCATCACCATGTCACCAGCCGGAACGCTGCACGGAGCGGTTGCTAATCGAATAGGCTATTGGCTGACAGGTCATGTGAGGGCGGATAACCTTGGCGAAGTGACCGGGGCCGAAACCGGTTTTCTGGTGGAGTCCGACCCCGACACCGTGCGCGCTCCAGACTGCGCCTTCATTTCGCGGGCCAGGATCGCAGAACACGGCCTGCCCGAAGAGTACTTCCCCGGCGCGCCCGATCTGGCCGTGGAAGTGGTCTCGCCTGACGACCGCTACTCGGAAGTGGAGAAGAAGGTCAAGATGTGGTTCGAGGCCGGTGCCCGGCGGGTGTGGGTGCTCAACCCGCTTCAGCGCACGGCCAGCGACTACACCGCACCCCGCCGCTCTCGTATTCTTCGCGAAGAGGATGAGCTGGAGGGCGGGGACGTGGTCCCCGGTTTTCGCTGCCGGGTGGCCGAGCTGTTCCCCTCGAGATGAATTCGGAAGACCGCCGGGGCCTGCCAGCCCCCGGCGATCTTCGTCATTCTGTCAGCGATAGGTCTCCGCCGGCTCCGGCTTGTTCCCCAGAATCTCCTCAATCCGCGCCATCACATCGGGTGTCAACTGCCCCACCACCTCCAGCGCCTGCATGTTCTCCACCACCTGCTCCGGGCGGGAGGCGCCGGTGATCACCGTGCTCACCTGCGGGTTTTTCAGGCACCACGCCAGCGCCAGTTGGGCGGTGGTGCAGCCCAGCTCCCCGGCCAGCGCGGTCAGTTGCCGCACCTTCGGGAGCCGGTCCTGCCATCTGGGGCTTTCGTATATTTCGCGCAGCCACTCGTAGCCCGGCAGGGAAACGCGCGTGCCGGCCGGCAGGCCATCGTTGTACTTGCCGGTCAGCAGCCCGGAGGCCAGCGGACTCCAGATGGTAGTCCCCAGGCCGAGGGCGTACAGCGGCTGCAGGTCGCGCTCCACGTTGTCACGATGGAACATGTGGTACTGTGGCTGTTCCATTTGCGGCTTGTGTAGCCCGTAGCGCTCGGCCACCTTGAAGGCCTCCATGATCTGGACCGGGGTCCACTCGCTGGTGCCCCAATACAGCACCTTGCCCTGGGTGATCAGATCGTGCATGGCGCGCACGGTCTCCTCGATGGGCGTTTCGTGGTCCGGGCGGTGGCAGAGGTACAGGTCGAGGGTTTCCAATTGCAGTCGCCTGAGCGCCGCGTGGCAGGCCTCAAACACGTGCTTGCGGCTGAGTCCGCTCTGATTGGGGCCATTTCCGCCCCAGAACACCTTGCTGGAGATCACCAGCGTGTCGCGCGGCCAGCCCTTCTTCCGCAGCACGCGACCCATCTGCTCCTCGGCCTTGCCGGCGGCGTAAGCCTCGGCGTTGTCGAAGAAGTTCACGCCGGCCTCGTAAGCCGCGCTCATGCAGGCGTCGGCCAGCTCATCGTCCAGTTGAGTGCTGAAGGTGACCCACGCGCCAAACGAAAGCGCGCTCACCTTCAGACCCGCGTTGCCCAATCGCCGGTATTCCATCTCTGCATCTCCTCTACGGTTAATCTTTGTGTGGTAACTCGACAATGTTAGATTTCTGCTCGTAGTGGAGCACGCAGCGTAGCGGAGTGCTCCTGTGCGGGGCGCGCGCCACTCCGCTAACACTGCGTGGCGCAC
>CAYZNA010000168.1:440-7757 GCA_964478665.1 uncultured Anaerolineales bacterium | reverse complement strand
TCTCGGTGAGCGGTTTGACGTAGGCGTTGGTGACGGTGGTGCTGGTGCGCTCGTATTCGCGGATTTGCGGCAGGACTTCGTAAGAGATGGAAACGGAGGCTGCCGGAAATTCCTCCGCGAGGATGCGTTTGAGCGTCAGTTCGTGCGCCGAGTTCTCGAACGAGTTGAGCAGGCACACGGCGACAGACTCCGCGCCCATGCCGACAAGCGCGCGCACGGTCTCCCGCGCCCCCGGTGCGTCGAGCGGCCTCAACACACTGCCGTCAGCGCGCAGGCGTTCGTCCACTTCCAGCCGGCGATGCCGGGGAACCAGTGGTTCGGGGAACTCGGCGAAAACATCGTAGGGAGCGTAGCGAATCTCGCGGCCCAGTTCCAGCACGTCGCGGAAGCCGCGGGTGGTGATCAGCCCGGTGCGCGCGCCTTTACGCTCGATGATGGCGTTGATGACGAGTGTGGTGCCGTGGATCACTTCCTCCAGCCCGCCCATCAGCCCGGGGACGCGCGCGCCCAGCGCCCGGCAGCCCTCCTCGATGGCGTCAGAGGGGTCGCGGGGCGTGGTCAGGCACTTATAGATGTGGGTCTTGCCGGTCTGGTCGTCGAGCAGAACGAAGTCGGTGAAAGTGCCGCCGATGTCAATGCCAAGGCGCATGGGGAGTCTCCGAGGCAGTGGATAGTAATATGCCGTGTGGGTTTTCGAGGCGGACTCCGAACCCTATTACACAGACACTGCTTGCGCACGGGGGGGCGCTTGCCTCATCCGTCCGTGATAGGCCGGGTCGAAGGCCCGACTGCCATCGTGCCGGGAGATCACGACGACACCCCGGCTGAAATTCGCCAGCATGGCAAACAGCAGGTCTTTCCAGCGGCCGCTCATGCCTCGCTGCCGCAACGTATAGCGCGCGCGTGCCGGCCCGGGGAACTCGACGACCGGTTCTGCGATCAAGTCATCGCCGAACAGACCGGAGAAATGGACCGCGTAGTAGAAACCGGCAACCAGCCTGGTGAACAGGTCCCGCTCTTCGGAAGTGAGCGGGCGTGCAAAGACGACCGTGTGTGTATGGGTCGTCACACCATCCTCATCCACCTGACCGCCAGCCGGTCGGATATCCAGATCAGCAGCAGTGTAGGGACGTTCCGTGTTCATAGGTCACTCCCGTGATAAGGCCGAAACTCGGCCACGCTATTCAGTTGCTCGAAAGCAGCCGGAGAAAAGCGGTACTGCTCTGCATCAAAGGGCACGCCGGCGATATGGCCTCGGACAACCAGGCCACGTTCTTCCAGTTCCCGTAACTCCACCTGCGGGAGGCGCATCTCGATGACAGTGTAACCCTGCGAGGCGCCGGGCGCAAGAGAAGCGAAGAACCAGGCGACTTCGAGATCGGACGCGGCGTACCAACCGATCCCGAGCTGCCGGGCACGCCCGCCCTGGCGTGCAGCCAGTTTCTTCGCATTCAACCCGCCGTTAAGAATGTCCAGGGCGCTGGCAGCATCCGTGCCGTGGTAGAGAACGATGGATTCGACTTCGGGCAAGTTGCTCATGGCCTGTGATCGGCGCCGGAGACCAGTCAGATTACTCCTTGTTCTGTCAGCACAGCGATCTGGCTCTTTTCCATCCGCAACACTTCCCGGTAGATCAGTTCGTTGTGCTCCCCCAGCCGGGGCGGG
Source organism: uncultured Anaerolineales bacterium (assembly GCA_964478665.1). Classification (GTDB taxonomy): domain Bacteria; phylum Chloroflexota; class Anaerolineae; order Anaerolineales; family CAYZNA01; genus CAYZNA01. The sequence continues at coordinate 6,092 of CAYZNA010000168.1, read as the reverse complement.
AAGGCCAGTTCCGCCGCGCCGGGGTCGCTCACGTCGGCCAGGGGCGGCAGCAGGATCTCGGTCCCGGAGCGGGGGTCGCGGGCGCGGGCGAAGGTCTCGCGCAGCAGCGGTTCGGCCAGCACATCTCCCAGCGTGTTCACTTTCGCCACCGGCACGCCGACCCGGTTGAGGGCGGCCATCAACTCCGCCGATTTCCACCCGCGCGTGCGTTCGGCCATTTGCCGATTCAGGCCGCGCACATCGGCGATGCGCCCGGCGTTGCGCTGGTAGTCGGGGCGGGCGAGCGATTCGAAGCCGGGCAGTTGGGTGAGGGCCTCCCACTGCCGGTCATTGCCGACGGCGAGGTACACAAAGCCGTCGGCAGTCGGGTACACCGAGACGGGCGCGAAATACTGGTGCGTGTTGCCGCGCCGGATGACTTCCTCGCCGAGGCCGGCGAGCATGAGGGGTGAGACCATCCACGAAACGGCGGAGCGGAACATGGAAACATCAATGCGCGCGCCCGCGCCGGTTGCCGCGCGTTGATAGAGCGCCCTCATCACCGCGCCATAAGCATGTTCCGCCGCGCCGAGGTCTACCAGCGGCAGGCCGAAGACGAGCGGGTTGCCCTCCGGCTCGCCGTTCAACGCCATCCATCCGGCGCGCGCCTGCAAGATCGGGTCGTAGGCCGCCTCGTCCGAGTCGGGGCCGAAGCCGGTGGTGCCCAGCCAGATCAGGTCGGGGCGCAGCACCCGCAGGGTTTCGTAGTCAATCCCCAGTTTGGCGTAAGAGGAGGGGCGGTTGTTGGTGCAGAAGATATCAACGGGGAGATTGGAGATTAGAGATTGGAGGATTGCGCGGCCTTCGGGGTGGGCGAGGTTGAGGGTGATGGCCTGCTTGCCGCAGTTGTTGGGCAGGAAGTAGCTGCGCATTCCCTCTTCATCAAGGATATTCTGGCCGACGTAGCGGTTGGGATCGCCGCGCGGCGGGGCCTCCACGCGAATCACCCGCGCCCCCTCGCGGGCGAGGCGCTGGGTGAGGAACGGCAGGGTGGTGGCTTGTTCGAGGGAGAGGACGGTGAGGTTGGATAGGAGCATGTTGTCCTGACTGCAGCGCTGTCGTATAATCACTGAGGGAGGAAATGGAGGTGCGACATGTCAAGGAGCACTAAAGGGAGGCCGCGCCGCATGCGACGGGGCGCACGGAGCGAGTCACAAGGCGTCTCCGGGAACGGGCAGGGTCTGGAGAAGCGCCTCGCCATTGAGCTGGAACTGGACCGCCAGATCGGACAGTACATCGGCAAGTGGGTGGCCGTTGTTGAAGACAAGATCGTGGCGGTCGGCGACAACGTCGGAGAGGTGATGGAGGCAGCCAGAGGGCAAGGGTATGAACTGCCGCTGGTGGTTCGCGGCCCGCTCGCTGCGGAAGAAACCTTCTACATCCTATGAGACTGCCGTATCTCCCGCTGCGTGGCATCCTCAAGCCAATCGTGGAGGTGAACGTTCTCGGGCCTCGTCCGGCAATTGTGCGCTCTCTGGTTGACTCCGGCGCCGACTTCTCCCTCTTTGATGCCAGTGTTGCTACCTATGCGGGTATTGTACTCGACTCGCAACTTCAGCGCACTGCGACCGGTATTGGCGGGAGAATCACAGCCGGCGGTGCATGGGTTGATGCGATCGTCGCCGGCCGCCGCCTGCGCCTTCTGATCTACTTTGCTCCTGACATTCCCGTAAACCTGCTCGGCCGCGACAACTTCTTTCACTACTCCCACATCTGCTTCGACGAGCGCAAGCACGAACTCGACCTGCGCTACCGCCGCCAGTGAGCGGTTACGGCGAGACTGCTTACCACTTACCACCTACTCGTGAGCAGTAATTGGTAATTGGGAGCGGTCATTCGTTGCTTGTGACGCGCCAGCGCGGGCCGCGCCCTTGCAGCACCGCCAACACTTCCTCGGCTATCATCACCCCGGCGCGGGATTGGGCCTCGTGGGTCTGCGCGCCGACGTGCGGGGTGGCGACGACTCTGGGATGCGCGGCGATTGAACCGGCGGGAGGCGGCTCGATGGCGAACACGTCCAGCGCGGCCCCGGCCAGTTGGCTGGAGTCCAGCGCGGCGCGCAGCGCGTCCTCGTCAATCACCCCGCCGCGCGCCGCGCAGATCAGCCGCGCGCCTTTTTTCATGGCGGCGAACTGCGCCGGCCCGAGCAGCCCGCGCGTTTCCGCAGTGAGCGGCAGGTGCAGGGAGAGGTAGTCGGCGCGGGCCAGCGCGTCGTCGAAGGAGGCCGCGTCGGCCCCGCGCGCGCGAATCTGATCGGGGGTGAGATACGGGTCGTAGGCCAGCACGGACATGCCGAAGGCTGCCGCCCGCTGCGCCAACTCCGCGCCAATCCGCCCGATCCCCAGCAGCCCCAGCGTTTTGCCGGCCAGTTCGCCGCCCATAAACGCGCTCTTCTCCCACTTGCCCTGCTTCATGGAGGCGTCGGCGGCAGGGATGGCGCGGGCCAGAGCCAGCATCAGGCCGAGGGTGTGTTCGGCCACCGAAATCGAGGCGGCCAGCGGGCTGTTGACCACGATCACCCCGCGCGCCACGGCGGCAGCAACGTCAATGTTGTCTACCCCCACCCCGGCCCGCCCCACCACTTTGAGCGACGTGCCGGCTTCGAGCACCTTCGCCGTGACTCTGGTGCGCGAGCGAACCACGAGCGCGTGGTACTCGGGCAGCACGGCCAGCAGCTCTTCGGGGGTGATCTTCGGGTTGGCAGTCACCTCCCCGGCAGTGCGCAGCAGGGCGAGGCCGTCTTCGGCGAGGCCGTCGGAAACGAGGATTCTGTGGGTCATGTTGGTGAGTGGTAGCATGGTAAGTGGCAAGTGGCGACTATCCGTGGGTGCGCTGGAATTCGGCCATAAACTGCGCGAGGGCTTCGGCGGAGGCGAGCGGGAGGGCGTTGTACAGCGAGGCGCGCAGGCCACCCACCGAGCGATGGCCCTTAAGCCCGATCATCCCCTGCTTTTCTGACTCCTTGACGAACTGCTTTTCCAGTTCTTCGGAGGGCAGGCGGAAAGTGATGTTCATGCGCGAGCGGGCATCGGGCCGGGCGTGGCCGCGGTAGAAGCCGCCGCTGCCGTCAATCGCCCTGTAGATCAGGCCGGCTCTGGCCTCGTTGCGCCGCGCCATTTCCGCCAGCCCGCCGAGGCCCTTCAGCCAGCTCAGCACCAGTCCGGCGAGGTAGATGGCAAAGGTGGGCGGGGTGTTGTAGAGCGACTTGCTTTCGGCCAGTTGCCGGTAGTCCAGCATCACCGGCAGCCCGTCCGGGACGCGCTCGAGCAGGTCGGGGCGCAGGATGACGAAGGTGAGGCCGGACGGGCCGAGGTTCTTCTGCGCCCCGGCGAAGATGGCCCCGTACTTCGTCACCCCAATCGGGCGGCTGGCGATGTCGGAGGAAGCGTCGCAGACGAGCGGCACGCCGGGCGGGGGTACGGGTTCGGTCGCCCATTGCACCCCATGGATGGTCTCGTTGGAGGCAAAGTGCAGGTAGGCGGCCTGCGGATCGAGATCGAGTTCGGCCTGCGCTGGATTGTGGGCGAAGCCCCCGGCCTCGGCGGTGGCAGCCACGCGCGCCGCGCCCGCTTTGCGGGCTTCTTTCAGGGCGGCCTGCGACCACGCGCCGGTCAGGAGGAAATCAGCCGAGGCCCCGGCCGGGCGCAGGTTGGCCGGCAGCATGGCAAACTGGAGGGTGGCCCCGCCCTGCAGAAAGAGCACCCGGTAGCCAGCGGGGATGCCCAGCAGTTGGCGCAGGTCGGCCTCCGTCCGCCCGATGATGTCTTCGAAGGCCGCCGAGCGGTGGCTCATTTCCATCACCGACATCCCGGCGCCGCGGTAATTCAACAGTTCGTCGCGGGCCTGCTCCAGCACCGGCAGCGGCAGCACGGCCGGGCCGGCGTTGAAATTGTGGACTCGCTGCATAAGAATCGGTTTTCTCCGTGTGGCGCAGGGCGAGTTCCCAACTCGCCCTGCGGTCTCATAGTCTGATGGGTTCTCGAAACACGCCGAACACCTGCTTCAGGACCTGGGTGATCTCCCCTAACGTGGCATAGGCGCGCACCGCTTCCATCATGGCCGGCATCACGTTCTCGCCCCCGGCCGCGACCGCGCGGACCCGCTCCAGCGCAGCGGAGACTGCCGCGGCGTCCCGGCCGGCGCGGACCGCGTTCAACCGACGGATCGATTCTTCCGCCTGCTCGCCCCGGTACTCGTGCAGCGCCACGTCACGCTGCTCTTGCGGAGCATCCATCCGATAGCGGTTCACTCCCACTTTGGGGATCTCCCCGCTCTGGATGCCCTGCTCCACCTTCCACGCCTGATGGGCCACCTCGCGCTGGACCGCGCCCTCGCTCACCGCGCGGACAATGCCGCCCATTTCTTCGTCCACCCGGCGCATCTCGGCCACGATGTGTGTCTCCATTTCGTTGGTCAGCCACTCCATGTAATACGAGCCGCCCAGCGGGTCAACCGTGTCGCACAGCCCCATCTCCTCCGCCAGAATCTGCATGGTGCGCAGCGAGATCAGGGCAGCCTTCTCGGTGGGGATAGTGTAGGCCTCGTCGTAGGAGCACAGGGCCATGGTCTGGGTGCCGGAGAGGGCAGAGATCAGGGCGTAGTAGGCGCCGCGCACGATGTTGTTCTCCGGCTGCTCGATGGTCAGCCCGCCGCCGCCGCCGCCGGCGATCATTTTCATCTGCTGGGTGCGCGGGTCCTGCGCGCCGAACTCATCGCGCAGCAGCCTGGCCCACAGCCGCCGCGCGGCGCGGAACTTGGCTACCTGCTCCCACAGGTTGCCGAAGATGTCGAAGTTGAAGGAGATCTGCCCGGCGAAGTCGTCCACCGCCAGCTCCCGGCCCAGCCCCTCGCGGATGTAGGCGCGGGCGATGCAATAGGCGTAGGCGATCTCTTGCACCGGGTTAGCCCCCGATTCGCGGATGTGGTAGCCGCACACGCTGACCGGGTAGTATTTCGGCGCGCTGCGGGCGCAGAACTCGACGGTGTCGCCGATCAGCCGGATGGCCGGCTCGACCGGGAAGATCCACGCCCCGCGCCCGATGTACTCTTTCAAGATGTCATTCTGGGCGGTGCCGCGCACCCCGACCAGGGGCACGCCGTGCTTCTCGGCCACCACAAAGTACATGGCCATGATTGGCGCTGCCACGGCGTTGATGGTGAGCGAGACGCTGATCCTGTCAATCGGGATGCCGTCGAAGGCCGTCTCCATATCGGCCAGAGTGTCCACCGCCATCCCCACCCGGCCCACCTCGCCCTCGGCCAGCGGGTCATCGGAATCCAGTCCCATCTGGGTGGGCAGGTCGAAGGCCACGTTGAGGGCGTTCTGCCCGTTGGCGATGAGGAACTGGAAGCGCTCGTTGGTCTCGGCGGGGGTGCCGAAGCCGGCGTACTGGCGCATGGTCCACGGGCGGGCGCGGTACATGAGGGGGTGGATGCCGCGCGTGAACGGGAACTCCCCCGGCTGCCCGACCTCCCGCGCCGGGTCAACCCCGGCGAGGTCGTCCGGGCCGTAGACGGGCTTGACGGGGATGCCGGATTCGAGGAGCACTTCACGGGTTTTGTCGGGCATAACGTTCCCTTTCGTCTGCTGTGGTATGATTTCGCGCGGAGGCA
>CAYZNA010000168.1:0-430 GCA_964478665.1 uncultured Anaerolineales bacterium | reverse complement strand
GTGTTCAACCGGAGGTCTGTCACGGGCAGGCCTGCATTAAGGGCACGCGCATTTTGGTTTCTGTGATCCTGGATAACCTTGCTGCCGGTATCAGCCGGGACGAGATACTGCGTAGTTACCCACCTCTCACCAACACCGATATTGATGCGGCCCTGGCTTATGCTGCCGAACTGGCCCGCGAGCGCACAGTTTTCGTTCCTCTGCCGGTTCCAGTATGAAGTTCAAGGTTGACCACAACTTGCCGGTCGAACTCGCCGACCTGCTTCGGGCCTCCGGCCACGATGCCGCAACGGCCAACGAACAGGGAATGGCGCAGGCAGCCGACGACGCTCTCGCCGTGCACTGCCGCGCCGAACAGTGTTGTATCGTCACGCTGGACCTGAGTTTCAGCAAAATTCATGGCTACTCGCCTGCCGAGCATCGCGGAATC
>CAYZNA010000167.1:0-7770 GCA_964478665.1 uncultured Anaerolineales bacterium | reverse complement strand
GTTGTCGGCCAGTCCGCCCCAGGCCAGAAAGCCGGCCAGCAGGGCAATCGCTGCTGTCGCTCCGCCAATGATCCAGCCCCTGTGAACGCGAAAGGCGGGTGGCAGCGAGACCCGCCCGGCCGGGGCGGCAACGGCGCTGCGCCCGGCATCCACAGGCTGGGGTGTGGTGAGGGGGGGGGGGTTTGGGGGGGGGGGGGGGGCGGGCGCGGCGGCGGCGGGGGGGGCGGTCGGGGCGGGCGTGGGGGCCGGCGCGGCGACGGGCATTCCCGACGCGGGCGCCGCGGAGACGACCTCCGGCGGGGCTGTCTCGCCCCCTTCCCCATCTATGTGCAGCTCTATGCGGGCCGGTTGGGGGGGCTGCGATACTTGCGGCAGCGGGGCGCCGGGAACGAGCGCGGCCGGTTCCGGCTGCGGCCGTTCCACCGGCAGGCCGGAGATTGACCGGGCGGAGGGGCGGGTCTTTTCCTCGCCGATCAATTCTGCCAGGGCGGCCGCCAGGGCAGTGGCTGTGGGATAGCGGTCTTCTGGCTCTTTGGCCAGGGCGCGGGCGATGATCCGGGCGCTGCCCGCCGGCAGGTCCGGCTTGAACTGCAGAATGTCGGGCACCGGTTCGATGATGTGCGCCAGCGCCACCCCCATAGGGGTATCGGCGGTGTAGGGCACCTTGCCGGTGAGGGCGTGAAACAGCACCACCCCCAGCGAGTACACATCGCTACGACCGTCGAGGGTGCGCACGGCGCGGGCCTGCTCGGGACTCATGTAGTCGGGCGTGCCCACCACATCGCCGCTGCCGGTGAAGGCCGTGCTGGTGGCCGAGAGCTTGACAATGCCAAAGTCGGAAATATAGGGTTCGGACCACTGGTCGAACAGGATGTTGCCCGGCTTGAGGTCGCGGTGCACAATGCCGCGGGCGTGGGCTTCATCCAGGGCCGAGGCTACCCGGACAACGATGCGCGCCGCCTCACTCAGCGGCAATGGCTCGGCCCGCAGGCGGTCGGCAAACGAGCCGCCCGGCATGTAGCGCATGACAATGAAGGGCTGCTCGTCGTGCTCGCCAAAATCGTAAACCGGGACGATGTGCGGGTGTTCGAGGGCGGCGATCACCTCCGCCTCGCGCCGGAAGCGGGCGCGGAAATGTGGATCGGAAGTGAACTGGCGCGACAGGACTTTGATGGCGACCTGCCGCTTGATGAGCGGGTCGCGGGCAAGATAGACCACTGCCATGCCGCCCCGGCCCAGTTCGCGCTCAATTTCGTAACGGCCCACATTGAGCGTGTCCATAACAGTAGATTGTACTCCTACCGGCAAACAGGGCAAGTGGCATATTGGTCAAGCCGGCGGCGGGGCTGCTCCGGCCGCGGGTTGGGGCCTTACATCCAGCCGCGACGGCGGATCCACAGGTACATCCCCACTGGAAGCAACGTTGTTGCCAGCAGCACCAACAGGAAGGCCGGGCGCTCGGTCCAGACGTTCAGTGGCGTGGCGGGCACGAAGAAATTCATGCCAAAAAAACCGACCACAAAGGAGATGGGCATGAACAGGGTGGTGATTACCGTGAGGATCTTCATCACATCGTTCATGCGATTGTTGATCACCGAGAGATAGGTGTCGAGCGCGCCGCCGATCAGATCGCGCAGGCTCTCGTTGATGTCGTGCAGGCGCACGAGGTGATCGTACACGTCGCGGAAGTACACCCGGTCGCGGGCGTTGATCACCGCGAAGTCGTCGCGGGCCAGCTTGTTGAGCACCTCGCGCTGGGGGGAAAGCACACGGCGCAGGCGCAACACAGTGCGCTTGAGGCCAAAGATGCGTTCCAGCGTGGCCGGGGTCGGGCGGCCAAAGATCTCATCCTCAATCAGGTCAATGGCGTCATCCAGTTGTTCTACCACCGGCATGTAGGCCGCTACCAGCGAGTCGGCCAGCCGGTAGAGCAGGTGGTCGGCGCCGTTTTTCAGGTAGCGGTCGTGGCGCTGGCAGTGGGTCCACAGCTCCTCCACGGCCGGGATGGGCCGGTCGTGGTGGGTGACGATGTAATTGGGGCCGAGGAAGACGTCCAGTTCGAGGGCTTGCAGCGGGTCGGCCTCTCCGGTGTTGAAGTGCGCCGCCTCCAGCACAACATACAGGTAGTCGCTCCAGTCGTCCACTTTGGGCACGTGAGTCTCTTGCAGGGCATCGTCCACCGCCAGCGGGTGAAAGCCGAAGGTATGGAGCAAGATCGACTCGCAGGCCTCCGGCGGCTCGGCGGTGAAATCCAGCCAGAGCAGGCCGGTTCTCTCGGTCAGGACGTCTGCCATTTCGCCGCGGGGCAGGTCAATGCGCACCGCACCCTGCGCGTCGTAGTACAGCGATCGGATCATGTGCGCCCTCCCATGCGCGCCTCTTTTCCCCGGCCTCAGCGCAGATAGTCAGCGATGCGCGGGAAGCGGTCAGCCGTCTGTATCAGCCGGACCAGCGAGCCGACGGGGTGCATGCCAATCAGCAGCCGGTCGCGGCGGGCGGCGGTGGCAATGGCCATGCCCACCACCTGCCCGGTGTGCTGGCTGAGCACGGGCGAGCCGCTCATTCCTCGGGGGTCGAAGCTCTCGTCCATCACCGCCCAGACTGCCCCGGCGCGCACTGAGTATACCGTACCGGCCAGAATCCGCTGCCCACCGTCGTCCCGCCCGCTGACCAGCCACACCCGCTCGCCGGGTTGGGGCGCGCCGCGCGGGTCGGGGTCCAGCACGGCCGCGGCGGCAGGCGAGCCGGTCTCCCCGGGCAATTTCAACAGCACGTAGTCCACGGTGAGGTCGCGGCCAGTGCGCGGGCGGCCGGGGAAGCCGTACAGGGTATCAAAGCTGGCGACGAAGCCCTCCCGGCCGGCGACCGAGAAGGCGATTTTCTCCAGCGGGTGGGCCGGGCTCCCGAGGGCGAGGCTGTGGGCGGTGGTGACTCCCACCCACGCCCCCTCCCCCACCCGCAGCAGAAAGCCGCAGCCGACCGCGCCGGGGGCCGCGCCGCGATACCCGGCCCACTCCAGCAGCGCGATCGGGCCGGGGGGGGGCGCCCCGCGCGGGGCGGCGATGGCCGGGGGCGGGGGCAGGGTCCCCGGCGCGGGGACCGGGTCGAGCTGCCGGAGCATCAGCCACAGGCCCAGGCCCAGCACTCCAATCCCGGTCACCAGCCCGAACAGGGCGCCGCGCAGGACAAAGCGCAGGTTCACGGCAGGGTCAGCTTGCGTTTCATAAACAGCGCCACCTCCCCGGCCTGTACGTCCTCGTTGCTGTAGTACGAAAGGTCCACGCCCTCGAGGGTGAAGCCGAGGGCACGGTAGAAGCGAATGGCCGGCAGGTTGGTGTTTTGCGTCTCGCACAGCAGGGTGCGCAGGCCGGCTGCGCGGGCTTTCTCTGCCAGCGCCTCCATCATGCGCCGGCCAATGCCCTGTCGTTGATGCTGCGGCGCGACGCTGAATTCCCACACCCACAGGGTTTTGTTCCATTCGTGGCGCTCGGCCAGGGCCAGGCCAACCAGCCGGTCCCCCTCGTACGCGCCGAGGCTCAGCCCCTCGGCAAGCAGGCCCCGGTAACGGGCGCGCAGTTCAGCATCCGGCGGTTCCCAGCGCCGGACGTACGGGCACTCGAACGGGACGAGTTGCAGGGTGATGACGGTGCGCTCAGCGCTCTCCGATTTGCTCACCGCGTATCGGGCCGGCGAATCATAGCCGACGATCAACCGCTGGAGGTCTTCGTCGCCGAAGGAGGTAAGGGGTCTGATTTCGACCATTGCGGGAGGCTGTGGCCGTGGGGATACCTTCCGATCCAGTTTCATTCGCCGGCCAGCACGGGCAGGGGAATGTCATCCGGCCGGGGGCGTCGCCGCAGAAGCGAGCCAGTCCCTGTAACAGGCAGTCACCCGGGCGCTCAGACTGCCTCGCGCTGAAGTCCTGGGCCGCACTGAGGGGCGGCGCTCGTCAAGAGGGAGGGGGGTTGCAAAACGAGCGAGGAGTGGGGTCCCCGGCGCTCAGAATTCGCGCGGCGTAAAACCGAGGGAATTGAGCACGTCCATCAGTTCCTTGCCCATGCCCAGCACCAGTAGCCCGGCCTGCTCGCCGTAGCGCACCAGCCCTTCGTCCACGTACAGGGAGGCAAGAGAGCCAATGATCTTCTTCCCGGCGAATTCCGGGAGGAACTGGCGGGCTTCCTGCAGGGCCTCGACCAGATCGTCCACATCGCGCGGGATCAGGCGCGACTTGGTTTCGTTGAGCAGCAGGTAATCGCCGCACACCGCCAGCACGTCAAACTCACGCGAGCGGCCCGGATCGGTCTGATGCCGCACCTTCATCCGCACCGCCGACCGCTCGATCGTTCCGCAGCCGGTGACCTCTTTCAAGATGCGCGGGACGCTGGGGGCGACCAGGTCCTCGGCCATGGTGCCCATTTTGTTGGCCAGATCCCCCCACTTTTTGTTTGTTTCGGCCTTGAAGGCGCGCATTTCTTCCTTGAAGGCGCGCGTATCGGCTTCAGTGCGCTCTGCGCTGGCGCGCATCCCCTCTTTCAGGGCGCGCGTATCGGCCTCCATACGCGCGGTGGTCGCGCGCATTTCAGTCTTGAAATCGCGCGACTCACGGGAGAGCTGGTCCAGATGGCGCTGGGTGCGCTCTTGCGCCCGCAGCAGATCAACCATCAACTCTTCCAGTTCAGTGACTCGTTCTTCAGTGGTAGATCCGAACATGGCCTGCCTCGCTGCTGAAATCGGCGGTCGCGTACCGTGATGGGATTATAGGGGTTGGTCGTAGCCCCGTCAACCGCTCAACCGCCGGGCGGGGGAGATGGTGCTAGAGGTGCTGGTCTTCGTAGGCCGCCACCGCCCGGCGCAGGTTATCGGGCACGGGATGAGGTGCGAAGGTGTCGCGGTCGGCGGTCACGGCCACGATGTGGCCGGTGGCCACCAGCCGGTCGGCGGCCTCGGCGCGCACCTCGAAGTCGAAGCGCAGGCTGCGGTTGCCGAGGTGGCCGATGCGGGCGTGCACGTGCAACACCTCCGGCCACTTTGCCGACGATTTGTAGTTGCAGTGCGATTCGGCGTACAGCAGGTCGGTGCCTTCGGCCAGCATGGTCTGGTAGGAGTAGCCGATGGCGTCGAGGTATTCGGTCAGGCCGACGTCGAAGTACGAGAGGTAGTGGGCGAAGTTGACGTGCCCCTGCAGGTCGGTCTCGTTGAAGCGGACTTTGATGGGGGTGGAAAAGCGGTAGGAGGGTGTCATGGTCACAATTCCTGTCCCTCGTAGTTGACCTCCTGCCGCAGGCCGATGATGGAAGCCACGGCGTCGAACAACCGGCCCATGCTGGAGGTGGGCGGGGAGTTGAGGCCGGTGGCGATTTGCTTTTCCACGATGCGCCGCTCGGTAGCGGAGAGGGCGGCCACGGGCGGGAGGTCGGGGTCGGGCGGGAGGCCGGCAGCGAGCAGGTGGGCGAGGGCCACTCGCGCCGGTTTGCGGGTCCCGGCGTCCCCACCGGGCAGCGGCACGTAAGCCAGATGGGCAGCGCGCTCAAACCCGGCGTAGTCGGCAATCAGAAATTCGCCGCCCCAGATCGCACCGTCGCTCCCGTAGCCGGTCCCGTCGCAGGCCACGCCAATCACGGACCGGTCGCCGGTGTGGGCGTTCTCGGCCATGCAGGCGGCGATGTGAGCGTGATGATGCTGCACCGTCACCAGCCGCAGCCCCTGACTTTCCGCTCGCGCCCGGGCATAGCGCGTCGCCATGTAGTCCGGGTGCTGGCCGCAGGCGGGGCAGGGGGCGAACAGTTCGCCAACGGTCACGTCCTGCCCGCAGGCGCGGCAGTGCGCCCGGCCCGGGGCGGTGTCGAATTCTAACACAGCGCCCTCGGCGAGGGTGCCGGGGGCGAGGGCCTCGAAGTAGAAGCGGACCGAGTCCGGCGTGGCGTCGGAGAGCGCGCCGATGGTAACTCTCAGGCGGACGATGCGGCGGGCATGGGCCTCGCGGGCGTGCTGCAAGGCGTGAGTGAGCAGGTCTTCGGTCAGGCCGCTTTCGTGCATGGCTCCGGCTCCCTGATTATCTTGATATAGTTTGGAGGATTTGGCAACTGCCAGAAGGCACGGGCGCGGGGGATGAAAATCACCTGTGGCGCAGGCCTCGCAACCCAGGCACAGCCAGATGGCCGTGCTGTGCAGCACAGAATCTTCCCGGCCCAGGCGAATGCTGTGCATCACCTGGGCCGGCTTGAGGTCCATCATTCCCGCCAGCGGGCAGCCGGCGGAGCATTTGCTGCACTGAAAACACAGGTTGACGTTCTGGCCGCTGAGGGCTTCGATTTCGTGCCGAAAGGCCATTGGGAGCTCCCACGGGAAACAAAACAGGTGGCCGGCTGCCACCTGTTTCATCGGCAGGGGTTTCTCTATGGCCTGACAATTTCCGTTTGGGTCAGAGGGAACGCCGAATGGGTCATACTTTGGGCTTGACATCTGCACCAACTTGATGAATACTTGGTATAGATACTTGGTATAGATACTTGGTATTTATTTGCGACTCCGATGCTGAAATACGCGCTTCTGGCGCTCCTTTCCCAACAGCCCCGGCATGGCTACGAACTCAAGGCCCTGTTTGAAAAGACGATGGGCGGCCTGTGGCCGGCAGTCAATATTGGGCAGGTCTACACCACCCTCGCCCGCCTCGAACGCGACGGGCGGGTGAAGGGTCGCCACATCTCCCAGGACGACCGTCCCGACAAGCGCGTGTACGAATTGACAGCCGAGGGCCGGGCCGCGTTCCGGGAATGGCTGGCGCAGCCCAGCGAAAACGCGCGCATCAAAGACGAGTTCTTTCTCAAGCTCGCCTTCGCGCAGCTCGCCCGCCCCGAAGATCTGAAAGACCTGATCGCCCGCCAGCGCCGTGAGTACCTCCAGGCCATGCGTGCCCTCAGCGATCTCGCCGCGAACCACACCGCCGACGATGAGATCGTCTCTCTCCTGATCGAGGGGGCCATGCTCCATTTGCAGGCCGATCTCAAATGGCTGGATGTGTGTGAAGAACGAATCAGCAAGAAGCGCGAAACGTGATGCTGATACGTGTGCTGTGCGTCACGCACCACACCTTACGGAGGCTTTCATGGAACCAATTCTCACGACAAAATCCCTGAGCAAAACGTATCCCACCAACGGTCAGGCTGTGCAGGCCTTGCGCGAGGTGAGCCTGGCCGTCGCGCCAGGCGAGTTCGTGGCCGTGATGGGCCCAAGCGGCTGCGGCAAATCCACGCTGCTCCACCTCCTCGGCGGGCTGGACCGGCCCACGACGGGCGAGGTGCACCTGAACGGCGCGCGCGTGGACCATCTGAGCGAAACGCAGCTGGCGCTGCTGCGGCGGAAGCACATCGGCTTCGTCTTCCAGTTCTTCAACCTGATTGGCAACCTCACCGTGGCCGACAACGTGGAATTGCCGGCTCTGCTGGCGGGGTGCAGCGCCGCGGAAGCGAAGCGCCGCCGCGAAGAACTGCTCGTCGCCCTGGGCCTCGCCGACAAGGCGGACACCATCCCGGCGCGGCTCTCCGGCGGCCAGCAGCAGCGTGTGGCCCTGGCGCGCGCCCTGGTCAACCGCCCGACCGTTCTGCTGGCCGACGAGCTGACTGGCAACCTCGACAGCCACAGCAGCGCCGAGGTGCTGGCCTTGCTCCGGCAGACGCACGCGCAGGGGCAGACCATCCTGCTGGTGACGCACGACGCCCGCGTGGCGAGCGCCGCCGACCGGGTGCTCTACATGCGCGACGGGCAGATCGT
>CAYZNA010000166.1:0-7788 GCA_964478665.1 uncultured Anaerolineales bacterium | reverse complement strand
GGGGTGGCCGCGGCGCGCGCCGCCGCCGATCTCGCTGACAAGCTCAAGCGCGCGCTGGGCGACGGCGACCGCTACCTGCGCGACGGCGCCGAGATTGCCCGCCACTTTTCACCGGACGCTACTGCCGAGGCGTACGAGCGGCTATTCGAGGAATTGGGCCAGAAGTAGCCCTAGACTAACCAGGTGAACGACTCTGACCTTCTCTGGCGCAACCTGATGGCGTTACCTGCCTTCCGCGCGCTGCTGCGGGCCGTGGAAGCCCGCTTCTATCAGGACCTGGAGTTGCCCGCCCCCGCCATTGACCTCGGCTGCGGCGATGGGCACTTCGCCTCTGTGGCCTTCGACCGCCCGCTGGAGGTGGGGGTAGACCCGTGGTGGGTTTCGCTGCGCGAGGCCCCGCGCTACCATGCCTACCGGCTGCTGACGCAGGCAGCCGGCGCCCGGCTGCCCTTCCCGGACGGGCACTTTGCCGCTGCCGTCAGCAACTCAGTGCTGGAGCACATCCCGGATCTTGACCCGGTGCTGCGCGATCTGGGCCGCGTGCTGCGACCCGGCGCGCCCTTTTACTTGTGCTCGCCCGGCGATCATTTCCTCGAACTCCTGTCCATCTCCGGCGGGCTGCGCCGGCTGGGGTTGGCCGGCCCGGCGGCGGCCTACGAGCGCTTCTTCAACCGCATCTCGCGCCACTACCACTGCGACAGCCCGGAAGGCTGGACCGAGCTGCTGGCGCGGGCCGGCTTCACCGTGGGGCGATGGTGGTATTATTTCTCGCCGGGCGCGCTGCGGGCGCTGGAGTGGGGCCATTACCTGGGCCTGCCCTCCGCCGCCAGCAAAGCGCTGTTCGGGCGCTGGGTGCTGGCCCCGGCCCGCTGGAATCTCGCCCTTACCGAGTGGCTGCTGCGCCGCTATTACGCCGAGCCGCTGCCCGCGCGGGGCGCCTACATCTTTATCGTCGCACGCAGGGGAGAGTGACGCATGGAAAAGGCCTCCATTCTGGATGCTCTCAAACAGAACTACCCGCACAACCGGGTGCGCCGGCTGGTGCTCTGGCTGCTGGCGGCCGGTCTGGGCCGATGGGCGGCGCTGGTCGGCTCCGGCGGCAGCCTGACAAACGCCTTCATCCTCGCCGGGCTGGCGCTGGGCGCGCTGCTCTGGGGGAGTCGATTCCGGCCCGGCCCGACTGAGCCGCCCATCGGCCAATGGCTGAACGACGTGCTGGGGATGGCGGGGCCTGAGGGGACGGCGGGGCATGGGGATGCCCCGACTACCGCTGTACGGGCGACCCGGCGGGTCGCCCCTGCCCCCGGGCCAATTTCCTCGGGGAGGCCGGATGCCGCCCCCGGACGCGATTCCCTCGCCCCCGACGCGTTACCTGCAGCGGAGGCCGCTCCCTGGCCCGGACCGGCCGAAGGTCCCCGACACACCTGTCCCGGTGTCCTTCGGGAGGGGGTTGCCCCGGTCCCGGCTGCCGGGACCCCGCTCCCCACCCCGGAAGCGCCCCCCGCGCAGGCTGCCCCCACACCCGGACCGGCCGAAGGCCCCCGACACACCTGTCCCGGTGTCCTTCGGGAGGGGGTTGCCCCTCCGGCCCCGCTTCCCACGGCGGGCGCCCCGCCCGAGTCGGGCGACACCGTGCTGCGGCTGGAAATCTCCCGGCGGCACATCCTCGGCCTCATGGGGCTGGCCGGGCTGGCGCTGGCCATCGGCGGCCAGTGGCTGCTCTCCGGCAGGAGCGGGTCGGCGCAAAGCGGGGCGCTGACCAGCGCGGCGCTTCTGTGGGCCGCGGCCATCGCGCTCTCGTGGCCTCTCTTCCGCTGGCTGGTCAGTGCGTTGAACGTTTCAACGTTGAACGTTGGAACGTTCACCCTGCGGGGACTTCGCAACGTTCGCACGTTCAAGTACGGGCGACCCGGCGGGTCGCCCCTACCGCTGGGCGTGCGCCGGCTGCCGGCCGCGGTGGCGGCTGCCGCCACCGTAGCCGCCTATTGGTTCAACTCGGACAATACCTTCACCGGCCTGGGCGTGCTGGCGTGGGCCGTGGCCGTGGCTGGCTGGTTCGTGGCGCTGTGGGAGGGGCCGCTGCCGCGCCTGAGCGTGGAGAGGCTGTGGCGCGGGCTGGAGCAGCGCGAGTACGCCCTGCGGATTTCGCGGCTGGCGCTGCTGCTGGGCGCGGTGCTGGTCCTGGCGGCCTTCTTCCGCTACTCGCAGTTGGGGGGCATCCCACCGGAGATGACCAGCGACCACGTGGAGAAGCTGCTGGACGTCAACGACGTGTTGAACGGGGCGCGCAACGTGTTCTTTCCACGCAACACCGGGCGCGAGTTCGTGCAGTTTTATTTTGCTGCCGCCATCGCCCGGGTTCTGGGCACCGGGCTGAGCTTTCTCACGCTCAAGATCTCGGCGGCCACCGCTGGCTTCCTCACCATCCCCTTCATCTTTTTGTTGGGCCGCGAATTGGAGGATGATCTGACCGGGCTGCTGGCGGCCACCCTGGCGGCGTTTGCCTTCTGGCCGGAAGTCATCTCGCGGGTGGGGCTGCGCTTTCCTTTTAATCCCCTCTTCGCCGCGCCGGCACTGTACTTTGCTTTTCGGGGCCTGCGGCGCGGGGGACGCAACGACTTTCTGTGGGCCGGGCTGGCGCTCGGCCTCGGGCTGAACGGCTATTCGCCCTTCCGATTTGTGCCGGTGGCGCTGGGCGTGATCTTCCTGTTGTACCTCGCCTTCCCGCAAAACAACGGCGGGCGCGCCCGGCTGATTCCGCAGTTTGTGGCGCTGAGCGCCGTGACGCTGGCGGTCTGCGCTCCGCTGCTGCGCTACAGCGTACAGAACCCGGAGATGTTCTGGTACCGCGCGGCCGGCCGGCTGACCGGCTCGGAACATCCCCTGCCCGGCCCGGCCTGGGAAATCTTTCTCAACAATCAGAAGAACGGGCTGGGCATGTTCAACTATACCGGCGATCAGGTGTGGGTGAACACCCTGCCCGGCCGGCCGGCGCTGGATTTCTGGATGGGCGGGCTGCTGGTCCTGGGCGCCGCGTTTGTGATCTACCGGCTGGCCGTGCGCCGCTCGCTGCGGGATGCCCTGCTGTTGCTACTCGTGCCGGTGCTGTTGTTGCCGTCCACCCTGAGCCTGGCTTTCCCCAACGAGAATCCCTCGGCGGCGCGGGCCGGGGCGGCAGTTGTGGTGGTCTATATCTTCGTGGCCCTGCCGTTGTCGTGGATCATTCGCTACTTCCGGGAACGCTTCCCCGGCTCAGGTTGGGGATACACCGGCTGGGCGGCTGCCGCCGTGGTGCTGGCGCTCTCGGCGCAGGTGAACTATCGCATGTATTTCGTGGAGTACCCCAGGCAATACGTCGGCTCGGCGCAGAATGCCTCCGAGATCGGGCAGGTGATTTACGATTTTTCCCGCACCATTGGCTCATACGAGACGGCCTACATGATTGCCTTCCCCTATTGGGTGGATACGCGCGCGGTGGGGATGTACGCCGGCAAGTTCGGCTGGGACAACACCTACCCGCCCGGCGGCTACGACCAACTCTCCGTGCCGGTGACCGACCCGCGCAACAAGCTGTTCATCCTGCACCCGGATGACCGGCGGGCGCTGGGGATCTTGCGCCAGTTGTACCCGACCGGCACGCTCTCGCAGTACCACTCGGCGCGCCCCAACCCCTCCCACCAGTTTCTACTGTACTTTGTGCCAGGCACCCAGAATCTGGACGAGAGCACCCTTCCGGCGCCGCCCGGCTGAGGGCCGAGAATGCGGAGAAGCAACATGAACGCTTCTGATTATAGCGTGACCCGGTCCAAGATTCTGCTGGATCATCCCTTTGTGCGGCTGGTGCAGGATACCCTGGAATATGCCGGAAAGGAGCGCCCCTATTGGTACATCGCCAGCCCGGTGGAGGCGGTGGCCACTGTGGGCCTGACCGCCGCGGGCGAGATTCTGCTCACGCGCCAGTACCGCCACCCGGTCGGGCAGGTGATCTACGACTTGCCGGCCGGGCGGCTGGAGCCGGGCGAAGACCCGCTTGCAGGCGCGCGGCGCGAGTTCGAGGAAGAAACCGGCTATTACCCGCGCCACATCGAGCCGCTCGGCTATTACAACCAGTTCCCCGGCTCGCTGCGCGCGGCGACCAACCTGTTCTTCGCCCGCGATCTGCAGGCCACGCGCCAGCGGCTGGACGCCGACGAGGAGCTGGAAATCATCCCCGTGCCGGCGGAGGAAGCCCTGCGCATGATTTTGAGCGGGGAGCTGATTGACGGCTCCTTGCAGCTCGGGGTGCTGCTGGCGTTGCAGAAGGGGCTGTTGCCATGAACGAGGCCCTTCACCGTGATTCCGGACTCGCGGCCCATGCGGCCACAGTTCTCACCGTGCTGGCGGCCTACGCGGTGGGCTTCTTCAACCCGCAGGCCGCTTTCTCCACCGGCCAGACCGCGCTGTTGCTGGCCCTCGGTGCGGCCTACCTGTTGATTGCCACCCTGGGCTTCGAGCTGGTCGGGCGCGCTCGCTCTCTGGCCCCGGCGCTGGCGTACTTCGCTGTGCAGATTCCGCTTGCAGCGACCATCATTTACCTCGGAGGTGGAAGCGGGCTGGTCGGGCTGCTGGCGCTGCCGCTGGCCAGCCACACTGTTGTTGTGCTCCCGTGGCGTGGTGCGCTGGCGGCCAGCGCGGCGATCGTGCTGGCGGTGGCGCTGCCCTACGGCTTGCTGGCCGGCCCGGCCGTAGCTCTGCAGGCAGGGGTTGGCTATCTGGCCGGCGTGGTGTTCGTGGTGGCCTTCACGCGTGTCGCCGTTCGCGAACAGCAGGCCCGCGCCGAGGTGGAGCGACTGGCCGCCGAACTGGCCGCCGCCAACCAGAAACTGCGCGCCTACTCTGCCCAGGCGGAGGAGCTGGCGATTGCCAACGAGCGCAACCGGCTGGCGCGCGAGATCCACGATAGCCTGGGCCACTACCTCACGGTCATCAACGTACAACTGGAGGCGGCGGCCACGGTGTGCGAAGCCGACCCGCCGCGGGCGCTGGTCGCCATGCACAAGTCGCAGGCTCTGGCCCAGGAGGGCCTGAGCGAAGTCCGGCGCTCGGTGGCCGCCCTGCGCAGCTCTCCGCTGGAGGGCCGGCCGCTGCCGGAGGCCCTTCGCAAGCTGGCGGCCACGCTGGGCGAGAGTGGGGTGGTCGCCAACGTGAAAGTACTCGGCCAGCCGGGCGCGCTCTCGCCGCAGGCAACGCTCACGCTTTACCGCGCAGCCCAGGAGGCGCTCACCAATATCCGCAAGCACGCCCGCGCCTCGCGCGCCGACCTGACCCTGGATTACCGGGATCCCGGCGCCGTGCGGCTGCGGGTGCAGGATAACGGCGTGGGAGGCAAGGCCTCCGGGGAAGCAGGCTTCGGGCTGATGGGCGTGCGCGAGCGGGTGCAACTGGTCGGGGGGCAGGTGAACGTTCGCAGTTCGCCACGCGAGGGGTTCACGCTGGAGGTCACGGTGCCGGTCGAAGATCCCGCTCGAGGGGCGGGGCTGCCCCAACCGGCGCGCGAGGCGTTGGAGATGGCATGACCGCCCCGGCGCCCATTCGCGTGCTGCTGGTAGACGATCAGGCCCTGTTCCGCGAGGGACTGCGCACCCTGCTCGACTTGCAGCCGGACCTTGAGGTGGTGGGTGAGGCCGGGGACGGGCGCGAGGCGCTGGAGCAGGTGGCCCGGTTGCGCCCGGATGTGACGTTGATGGATCTGCGCATGCCGGTGCTGGATGGCGCAACCGCCACCCGCGAGATCCACGCCCGCGGCCTGTCCACGCGGGTGATTGTGCTGACCACTTTCGACGATGACGAGACCGTGTTCGATGGCCTGCGCGCCGGCGCGGTCGGCTATCTGCTGAAGGATGTGCCCTCGGGCAAGCTGGTGGAGGCCATCCGGGCCGCCGCGCGCGGCGAGTCCTTTTTGCAACCCTCGGTGGCGGCAAAGGTGGTGGCGGAGTTCACCCGGCTGAGCGAGCGCCCGGCCGGCCGCGCGGCAGCCAACGCCACGCTGGTGGAGCCGCTCTCAGCGCGCGAGCTGGAGATTCTGGGGCTGCTGGCCGGCGGCGCCAGCAACCGCGAGATCGCCGAGCGGTTATTCATCGCCGAAGGCACGGCCAAGAACCACATCACCAACATCCTCGGCAAGCTCGGCGTGCGCGACCGCACCCGGGCTGCGCTGCGGGCGCGGGAACTGGGGCTGGTATAAAGCAGCCGCGGGGAGGATTTGCCCGGTGAGCATCATTCTTTCGTGGGTCCTGCCCCCCATCCTCGCGCTGTTTCTGGGGCCGCTGGCGGCGACGATCTACCTCACCCTGCTGGGGAGCGGCCGCCGCGGTGCCTACGGGCGGGCCTTCTGGCCGGTTGCCGGGCTGCTCACCCTCGCCCTCGGCCTGCTGATTTTCTACACCTTCGGCGATTTCTTCCCCGGACCTGGCTGTTTTGTCTCGCTGGTGATGCCGTTGGGGGCGCTGCTCACTTTCCTGTTTGTGCGCGGGCAACGCCGGCGGCTCACCCCCGCCGGCCCTGCTCTGGCCTCCGGCCTGCGGCGCCTCTCCTGGCTGCTGCCACTGCTGCTGCTCGGCGCGCCCATCAGCGCTTTCGCCTACGGGCGGGCCTGCGATGCGCTGAACCGGCGCGCTGCCCGGCCGGTCATCGCCGCGCTGGAGGCCTATCGCCGCCAACACGGCGCATATCCGCAGGTGGTCGGCCTGAGCGACCTGACTCTGCTCGTCCCGCAGTACCTCGCGGAAACACCGCCCATCGCCTGCGCGCTGCCCGGCGACCGGCCCGCTTTCGGCGACGACGACTGGAGTCTGTATCCCTGCCCCGCTCCCGGCGGGCCGGCGCTGCGGTTGCTGGTCCCCATCCTGAGCAGCGCCTCGGTACAAGCCTTCGACCTGAGCCGCGGGCGCTGGTCGGTGGCGAGCGCTTTCGACGGCTACTGCCGGCCGTAGCGTCCCGGCGCCGGAGCCTCTCAGCCGTTTTCCGGCTCCGCGCCCAGCGCGCGGAGCTGTGCTGCCAGTCGCTCGGCGCGCTGCTTCTCGCGCTCGGCGCGCTGGCGCTCCTGATCGGCCAGTTCGGCCCCGGTGGGGATCAAGTTCCCTTCCCCATCACACCAGCGCAGCCATTCATCTTCCTGCCCCTCGAACACGCCGCGCCACAGCACGAGTCCCAGCCCCACCAGCGGTAGCCAGCCGGAGCGCATCAGGTTGTAGCTCCCATCGCGCAGCGAGTACACGCGCAGGGTCTCCCGCTGCACACGGCGCAGCGGATCGAAGATGACGTAGTACGTCACCCCCATACGCGCATACTCGCGCATCTTGCGCCCGGTCTCGTGCCCCTCGCGGTTGGACACCACCTCAATCACCACTTCCGGGGGCTTGCCATACTCCCAGAGGAAGTACGAGCGATTGCGCTTCGGCCAGAGGTCGGCCGGCGCGCGCACATCCAGGCTCAGGAAAGCGTCGGGGACCAGGGGCGGGCGGTGCACCGAGGGAAACACGCCAACATTGGCAGCAGCGAGAAACGGGCGCCCCTCACCCGGGCCACCCCACGAGCTGTAGAGTGGCTCGGTCGCCAACCGTTGCTGCTTCTCGCTGAAGATGTTGTCCACCGGCGTATCGTCCTCTGTCACCAGATCCTCAACGTCCGGCAGGTCGGCAATGGAGAGCGCCAGAGGCTGCTCCTCAGCGACCTCCACCTCCATGACCCGCACATCCGGCGGGGCAGTGGGCAACATAGGACCTCCTTCCGTAGCCGCTCAACCTGGCC
>CAYZNA010000165.1:0-7810 GCA_964478665.1 uncultured Anaerolineales bacterium | reverse complement strand
AGGAGGAAGAAGGAAGGAGGAAGAAGGAAGGAGGAAGAAGGAAGGAGGAAGAAGGGAGGCAAGGAGGTGGGGAGGTGGGTGGGGGAGTGGGGGAGTCAGGTTGGGCGGGCGAGGAGGGCTTCGATGAAGGGGTGGAAGCGCGTGTAGCGGAAGGCTTCGCCGTAGCGGAAGCCGGCGAGGCGGCCGACTTCGGCGGCCCGGGCCTGCATGGCCCAGCGCACGGCGCCGAGGGGGTCGCCGGCGGCCTCGCCGGGGAGCAGTTGCCCCGGCTCGATGCCGGCCAGCGCGGCCTGGCGCATCACGTCCTCCACAAGGAACTCCATCTGGCTGGCGTGGGCCGCCAGCGCCGCCAGCTTGGTTTCCATGTGGGCGCTGATGTCCACGATTTTGTTCACGCCGGCCTCGCTCTCTCCGCCGGGGTAGAAGTACTTCTCCGGGACGAAGTGCGGCGCCAGCCCCTCGGCCAGGTGCTCGGGGTGCATGAGGGGTAGGGTGGCGAAGTTGAGGGCGTCGGAGGCGGCCAGCGCCACCGCGCGGTGATCCGGGTGGATTTCGTAGGGTGCGAAGGCGTCGGCGGCGATCACCACGTCCGGGCGGTGCTCGCGCAGCAGGCGGACGAATTGCCCTCGCAGCCGGCCGGGGGGCAGGGTGTCCAGCTCCAGATCGCGGTGGCCCAGCAGGATGGGCGGCTCAGCGCCCAGCACGGCCGCCGCCTGCCGGGCCTCCTCGGCCCGCAGGTCCGCCAGAGTCTGGCCCTCGTGGCGGTACGACCCGCGCCGGCCGTCGGTGGCAATCACCAGCAGGGCGCGGGCGCCCTCAGCGATCATTTCTGCTAGCGTGCCGCCGGCGTAGAATTCGGCGTCGTCGGGGTGGGCGGCGAAGACGAGGACGGTGGTGGGCATGGGAGGCTCCGTGGAGCGTGAGGCGGAAGCGTGGCGTTTATCGCCGGCTGGATCTGCCTGGCGCTGGCTGCATGGCGCGGATAGAGCGTTAGCCACGACCGGATGGGCTGACGTACCCATACGGGTCCCACACGAACACGTGCTCCGGCGCAATCTTGTACAGGCAGCGCACCTCACCGGGGAAGCGCATGCTCTCCGGGTAGGTTTCCTTGTCCAGGTAGCGCTGCGCCAGCCGGTCGAGGTGCGCGTCCGCGCCCCCTTCGGTGATCTTCACCACCCGGCCGCGGATGGCGAGGTAGCGGTTGGGGTCGTCCGGGTCCGGGATCTGGATGGCGACGTGGGGCCGCTGCTCCATGTTGCGGTCCTTCACCCGGCCGCGGGCCGAGTTAATCAGGATGTGCTGCCCGTCGTAATCCACGTACACGCTGGTGACGTGCGGCGTGCCGTCCGGCATCAGCGTGGCAAGGTGGGCAAAGGCCTTTTTCTGGAAGATGTCGGTGTACTCGGCCGGGATGGCGCCCACCGGCGGCTGCGCGTCCCGCCACGCCTGATAGCGGGCGGCGAAGGCCAGGTCGCCGCGCCGGATGCGGTTGAAGCTCACCCGCTTGCTGCGAGTCATCAGCTTGTAGGCGAAGGGCGCCGGATCGAGGTGCAGGTGCCGGTTCACGTTCTCCAGCCAGGTGAGACTCTCCAGCGCGGCCTCCTGAAAGCGGTCCACCGGCGGCTTGCGGACCGCCTGAAAAGCGGCCAGCGCTTCCGGCAGCGCCGCCCCGCGCCCCTCGGCAAAGCAGCCGGCCAGAGCGATGGAATCCTCCAGCGCCAGTTTGGTCCCCGAGCCGATGGAGAAGTGCGCGGTGTGCAGCGCATCGCCCAACAGCACGACGTTCTGGTGGCGCCAGTGGCGGGTCTTGATCAGCGGGAAGTTGAGCCAGCGCACAAAGTTGTTGGAGAGCAGCGGGTGCCCGCCGAGGTCGTCGCGGAAGACCTGCGCGAGGTAGCGACAGGTCTGGTCAGCGGGCATGCGCTCAAAGCCGGCGTTGGCCCATGTCTCCGGCGGGCACTCTACAATGAAGGTGCTGTGCGTGGGGCTGAAGCGGTACGAATGGGCGATGAACAGCCCGGCTTCGTTCTGGCGAAAGGTCATGGTGAGGCCGTCGAAGGGCTGCTCGGTGCCCAGCCAGATGTACTTGTTCTGCCGCAGGTCCACCGAGGGCTGGAAGAACCCCTCGTAAGTGCGGCGGACGAGGCTGTTGGCGCCGTCCGCGCCCACCAGCAGATCGCTCTCGGCGGCCAGCGCGGCGACCCGCTCCGGGTCGGTGACGTTGGTGTGGAACCGAAGGTCCACCCCCAACTCCCGGCAGCGCTGGTGCAGGATGTTGAGGAAGCGCAGCCGGGCGATGCCCGAGATCGGGTTGCCGCCGATGTGCAGGCGCTCGCCCTTGTGGACCACGACCACGTCATCCCACGATTCGCAAGCCTCGGTGATGGCGACGAAGGTCGGATAATCGTGCTCGTCGAGGAAGGTGAGCGTCTTCTCGGAGAAGACGATGCCCCAGCCGAAAGTGTCGTCCGGCCCGTCGCGCTCGATCACGGTGATCTGGTGCGCCGGGTCGAGCTTTTTCATCAGAAGGGCGAAGTACAGGCCGGCCGGCCCGCCGCCGAGGATGTTGATTTCCATGTATGCTTTGTTCCTCCTGTGTGGGCGGGGAGCATACCATTACCGGGCGGGCACGGCAAGTTCTTCGCGCGCTCCCTTTGCGTTCCATCTCGCATCGAGATATATGAGCATCCTCACTGCTGATACCCAGAGTCACTGGGCTAGCATCTGCCCGCTCCTGACCATCCGCAACGAGCGCGAGTACGATCTGGCGATTGCGCGTTTGAACAGCCTGCTCGATGAGATCGGCGCCGATGAGAGCCACCCGCTTTACGGCTTGCTCGACACGCTCGGAACGCTGATTCATGCCTACGAGGAAGAGCACCTGCCTCTGCCCGAGCAGTCCGGGGCGGACCTGCTGCGGTTCCTCATGGAGGAACATGGCCTCAGGCAGTCGGACCTCCCCGAGGTAGGCTCGCAGGGGGTGGTATCAGAGATCGTCAAGGGTCGGCGCGAATTGAACGTGCGGCAGATTCGCGCGCTGGCGAGGCGCTTTCACGTCTCGCCGGCGGTTTTTCTTTAGGCCGGTTGTCGAGAGCGCGGGGTCCGCGATCAGACCGGTGGCAGGTTGTAGTACAGCACGTCCGGGTCAATATCCGCGCCGTTGGGCCACACGATCGTTCTGGCGCGCGGATCAACGCTGACCGAGCGGAACATGGCCGGGTCGTTGCGGACCGGCTCGAAGATCGGGCCGTGCAGGTAGGGATCAAGGTCAACTTCGCGGCTGGTGCCGTCGGTGAAGTGCAGCCACACCCGAAGGCCCTCAAGTGGCCGAACGGCCTCGATGCGGACGAGTTGGTTCAGTTTCAACATGCTGCCTCCGCTACTCCAGCGCTTCAATATCCTGTAGGGGTTCCTTCCGCCGCGCACGCTCCCAGTTTTCCAGCAACTCGAGGCGGTGGATGTCGGCCCATTCGAGCACGAGATTGTGCGCCCGGCGGGGCAGCTTGCCCCCAAGGACTCGCAGCGTCTGGATTTCGTAGAGGGCCTCACTCCCGCCGTACTCCGCATGAAAATGGGGCGGCGCATGTTCGGTGAAGTACATGTAGATCGCGATGCCAAAGAACTGGCTGATACAGGGCACGGCAGGGACCTCCCTTCCTGGCTGTAATCGTAGCACACTGACAGGGTGAACGACTGGTTCGCGCGGTTGCCAGGCCTGGAGTAGTCAGGCATGTGCCAGAAATCGGGCGTGGTCCGTGATTTCATCCGGGCGCCAGCTCTCCGTCTCTGGTGAAAACCATAGGCAGCGTGCGTCCGGCGGCGATGTCTGCTTGCACCCGCCCGGCCATTTTCTTCAAGCCGTCCTGAGTGGCCTCGAACCGGGCCTCCCAGCGCGTCTCGTCGGTCAGAATCTCTGCCTCAGTTTCATCGCTTCTAGCAGGTTGAAATCCTCGGCGGCCTGAGACTGCACGTAGCGGGCATAGTCCAGAATCTGCAGCACGCGCTCCACCGGAAGCGTTCGGACGATGTTGAGCAGGGTACGCTCATAAGTTGGCGACGAAACTGCGGTCGGTGTTTCCATGCTTTCCTCCCAGGCTCAGGAACTTCTGCGGGCTGCCAGGAGGAGATTATAGCATTGAAAGCTTCGCGGGCTCAGCGGCGGGAGGCGGCGAAGGGCGGAGTAGACGGTTCCGGGGGGCGGGAGGTGGCGGGCAGGGGGTGGAGGCGCGCGGCAATCAGCCGGCCCGCTCCCGCCGCCGGGCGCGGCGGACGGCGGTCCGGGAGGGGGCGCCCGGTCCGGGGCGCGGGGACGTTCCGTCTGCGGGCGGAGGGGGCAGTCCGGGCAGGGGAGTGGTGGGGCCGGCCACGCGCAGCGCGGCGCGGAGGATGCGGCGCATCTCGGCCTCCGCGCGCGGATCGGTCTCCGGCGGGCGGTAGGCCGCCAGCCGCCGCTCCACTTCCTCGCGGGCGCGTTGGCGCAGCGACTTGCCGCCGGCCTTCAGCCAGTTCTCGCGATTGTCGCGGTCGAAGGTGGGGCCGGGCAGGTACAGCGCGCGCGGCCAGTGGCGCAGGGTGTGCTCGGAGGTGAGCAGATGCTGCTCCCGCAGCAGTTCGCGGGCTAACTCCACCGCCGGCAAGTCCTCCAGCGGCTGGAATTCGCGCACAAAGTGCAGCGCCTGGCCGCACAGCTCGTCGTCGAGGACCAGTTTCTCCAGACTGAAAGTCAACAGGTAGTCCAACATGCCCGGCCCGGAGACCAGATTGACCCCGGTCAGGGCGGCCAGCAGCGCGCTGCCGAAGGTCTCGGCGCCGGCCTGCGCGTCGAGCAGCTTGCTCTCGCTCTGGGCGGTGTAGCTCTGGGTGGGCAGATTGAGCGACTTCGCCACTGCCACGTAGCAGGCGTTGAGGTGCAGCGCCTCGATAGCGGCCATGGGCGAAGCCGCGGTCCGCATGTGGAACGCCGCCGCTGCCCCGCCGAACAACACCGGCGCCCCCGGCCGGACCATCTGAGCCATCGCCAACCCGGCCAGCACATCCGCCACGTGGAAAATCGCGGCCTCCACCGGGGTGACCGGGGCGACCAGCCCCATCAGCGTGACCGGCACAATCTCCACCGGGATGCCCCACTCCACGCAGTCGAGCAGGTTCTGGCAGGAGTCCTCGCTATAGCGGAAGGACCCGGTGGCGGTTATGGTGAACACCGCCAGCGGGCGGGCGATCAGGTCGGCCCGGTCGCGGCGGAAGAGCTGCATCATCTCGACCATGCGGGGCACGCCGTGCTCGGTGAACGCGCCGGAGACCAGCGGCTTGCGCGATTGGGTCAGGCACAGGTACAGCCGCCAGGCGTCGGCCACCGCCGGCTCGATGTCGTCGGTGGAGAAGGCGGTGGACAGAAAGGCGATGTGCGGCAGGCCGTCCGCCAGCCGGGCGTATTCCACAAAGTCGCCGGTGGTGGCCGGCCTTGCCCGGCCGCTGCGGTGATCGAGCACCTTCAGCCCGCTGGAGCCGGGCGCGAAGTGGACCCGGTCCCCGGCCAGTTCGGCGTGCGGGCTGCCCTCCCGGTCGTACAGGGTGATGGCGCGCGGGGCGGAGGCCACCGCCCGGTCCACGGCCTCGGGCGGGAAGAGGACCCGCTCCCCGGCCGGGTCGGTTCGCAGGCCGGCCTGCAGCAGCTGCTCCCGCAGGCGCGGCCCGCGCACCTCCACGCCGATCTCGGCCAGGATGCGCTTTGCCTCATCGAGGATGCGGGCGGTGAGTTCGGGGGAGATGATGCGGAGGGAGGGTTTCACTGCTGAGCCTTTGTGTGCTATAGTACCGGGGATCCCGCCTCAGGAGCAGAATCGTGGAAACAACCCTCACCCTCACATTATCCCCGGACCTGAAAGTGGCTCTGGAGGACGCGACACGTCAGGAAGGCCTCGAGCCGGGCGAGCTGGTCAGTGCCGCTATCCGGCAGTACTTGTTCCTCCGGCGTTTCCGCTTACTGCGTGAAAGGATGATCCCTCGAGCGGAGCAACGGGGAATCTACACCGATCAGGACGTATTTGATCGCGTTTCATAAACATCGTTCTCGACACGAACGTGTCCTGATCGCCGCGTTCATCTCCAGGGGGGTGTGCGCTGACCTGCTCGAACACTGCACCCATTTCTCAACACTGCCCTCGCCGCCAGCCTCCCCGCCCCCATCCGCGTCCCCGGGTGCGTCCCCACCCCGCACAAATACAACCCCTCCAGCGGCGCGCGGCTGGCGTAACCGTGCCCCCAACCCGGCAGCGGCCGCATGAAAAACAACTGGTCCAGCATCAGTTCGCCGTGGGTCAGGTTGCCCTCCGGCAGGCCGTACTCGCGCTCCAGATCCAGCGGGGTGAGCACCTGCCGGCCCACCACCGCTGAACGCAACCCCGGCGCGTATTGCTCCAGCGTCTTCAGCGTCAGATCGCCCAGCGCCTCCCGCAGCTCGTCCCAGTTCCCCTCGCGCAGATGATACGGCGGGAACTGTACCCAGACCGACATCACGTGCTTGCCCTGCGGCGCCCGGCTCGGGTCCAGCAGTGTGGGGATGGTGGCCTCCAGGGCCGGCGCCTGCGGGAACTGGCCGTACTTCGCCCGGTCGGCGGCCCGCTCAATATAGTCCAGCGTGGGGCTTATGGAAATCACGCCCGTCAGGTGCTCGGGCGGGACGCCGAAATCCGGGGGTCGGTCCAGCGCCAGATTGACCTTGCCCGCCGACCCCCGGAACTTGATGTTGCGCACCCCCTCTAGCACGGACGGGTCCAGCAGCATCGGGTCCAGCAGCCGGAGCAGGGTGCTGCGGGGATCGGCCCCCGATAGGACGACACGAGCCGGGATCTCCTCGCCGCCCCGGAGTGCCACCCCTGTAACCTGATCCCCGTCCCGAACGATCTGCGTTACCTCCACCCCGACCCGGATCTCAGCCCCGGCATTTTCTGCTGCGGAGGCCACCGCCCGGGCTACCCCCCCGGTGCCCCCCCGAATCGCGCCCGGGTAGCGGATGGCTCCCGGCGGCGCGCCGGCGTGATGGTGCAGCAGCAGGTGCGTGGTGCCCATCGAGCGCGGCCCCTGGGTCAACCCGCTCACGCCCGCCGCCCCGAGCGCGCCCTTCAGCAGATCGCCCTCGAACCAGTCGTTGAGTAACTCGTAGACGGACATTGGCAGCGTGCGGATGGCCTCGATCATGTCGGCCCGGCCCAGCCCGCGCAGCCGCCGCCCCAGCCCGAGCGCGGTGGGCAAGTCGGCCGGGTCCGTGCTGGCAATGGAGGGCAGAGCGGTCTCGTGCAGCGTCCCGATGAAACCGGCCAGCTTTGCCAGTTGCGCGATGAAGGCCGGCCACTTCTCGGCATCCGCGCGGGAGAAGCGGGCGATTGAGTCCATCGTCCGGCCGGTGTGCCGCCACAGGGTCAGGCCCTCGCCGCCCGGCAGCGGGGCGTAGACCGCGGCCTCCCCTTGCAGCACCTCCAGCCCGTATCGCTCCAGCTTCAGCTCGCGGGCGATCTGCGGGTTCAGCCAGCCGATGCTGTGCAGCACCGTGTCAAACTTGAAGCCCGGAAAGACCTCCTCGGTGGCGGCTGCCCCGCCCACCACCCCGCGCCGCTCCAGCACCAGCACCTTCCGTCCGGCCCGCGCCAGATACGCCGCCGCGGTCAGCCCGTTCAACCCCCCGCCGATCACAATTGCATCGTAATGAGTCATGTTAATTGTCCGCTCAAACTTACCACTTACCACTTACCCGTAAGTGGTAAGTGGTAATTACCCGGTCCTCAACATCTCCACCGCCGCCAGCCGGCCG